>JAYVNT010000335.1:0-4308 GCA_043758285.1 Flavobacterium sp. | reverse complement strand
GGGATATTTTGCTCTAAAGCAATTTCGGTCAACGATTGATTCTGGATTAAGACATAATTTTGATGTTCCCAAAATCCGAATGCATTAACATTAAAAACATTGGAAAATAATTCGAAATCATCCTGCAATAATGATTGCAATTCCACTTTTGTCCACACATAAAAAGCACCTTCCTCGAGATTATTTTCGTTGTTCAAACTATCAGCATCCAATGCAGCATAAAAACTTCCTTCATCTGTAAGCCATTCTTTTTCAACGAATTTTAATGTTTTTTGAATGACTTCTTTATATAGTTTGTTTCCAGTTAACTTATACGTATTGGCATAAAGCGAAACCAATTGTCCGTTGTCATAAAGCATTTTTTCAAAATGAGGAATATGCCATTTCATATCGACTGAATAGCGTGAAAATCCACCATCAATCGTGTCAAACAATCCGCCATAAGCCATTTTGGTCAGCGTAAGATTTACAAAATCTACTATCGTTTGGTTTTTAGTTTGATAACCATAGCGCAATAGGAATTCATAGTTGGTTGGCATCATAAATTTAGGTGCGCGTGCCATTCCTCCAAAATCCCAATCGAAACTTTTTTGCCATTTTTCGACCAACGATTCTAAAATATCAAAATTGAAATCACTTTCCGTATCGTTTTTTGAAATAATACGCATCGATTGCAAACCGTCATTTAGTTTTTCGGCATAATCAAAAATAGTTTTCGGATTTTCTATATAAATTTCGTGAAGTCGTTCCAAAGAATTTACCCAATCATTTTTTCTAAAATAAGTGCCACCCCAAATGGGCCTTCCATCAGGCAAAGCCACCACATTCATTGGCCAACCGCCTTGTCCGGTCATTATTTGAACCGCTTTCATATATACTGCATCAATATCTGGACGTTCTTCGCGATCAATTTTTATGCTGATAAAATGTGCATTCATAACCGAAGCGACTTCTTCATTTTCAAAACTTTCATGTTCCATCACGTGGCACCAATGGCATGCCGAATAACCTATGCTGATGATTATAAGTTTATTTTCTTTTTTGGCTGTAGCCAAAGAATTGGCATTCCAAGCTTTCCAATGCACAGGATTGTTAGCGTGTTGTAGTAAGTACGGACTGGTTTCGAGTTGTAGTTCGTTCATTGTTGGAATAAAAAAGCGCCCAGTTTTGGACGCTTAAAGTTACTTTTTTATTTTGAAATAGTGCTTATCCATTTAAAGCTTCGACAATGATGTCTTTGTCGTTCAACATATCTTTTAACATGTTTTCAATGCCGCTTTTTAAAGTGAAAGTTGACGATGGACAACCATTGCATGCGCCTTGCAGCACTACTTTTACAAGTTTTTCAGTTTCATCATAGGAATCAAAAAGAATATTTCCACCATCGGCAGCAACTGCTGGTTTTACATATTCTTCGAGAATATTGATGATTTGTTGCGAAGTTGTATCAAGATTATCGAAGTTTTTGATTTGCTGTTTTTCTTGTTTTTCACTAGTTACAATTTGGCTTTCGTCAATAACAGTTCCACCATTTTCGATAAATTGTTTGATGAATGTGCGCAATTCCAATGTGATTTCGTCCCACGAAATGCTATCATATTTGGTTACTGATATATAATTTTCGGCAATAAAAATTTCTTTAACATAGTGGAATTTGAATAATTCTTGCGCCAATGGAGATGCTTTTGCTTCGTCAATATTTTTGAATTCGGCAGACGTTTTGGTCAATGCTTTATTGATTACAAATTTTAACGAAGCTGGATTTGGCGTGGTTTCGCCATATACTGTTGTGGGTTGTTTTTTTATTGGATTATCATTTGCTAAAACTATAATTCCACCCGTGTTTACAAAATTTTCAATTTGTTCAGCAACATCTTCCTGAACATCTGACCATTCGACTATGCTATATTTTTCAATAGCAACAAAATTTCCAGAAATGTAAACGGTTTTTACAAATGGAAGGTAGAAAAGTTGTTGAGCCAAAGGAGAATTTTTGGCTTCATCAATATTTTTGTATTCAAAACTTTCGTTTTGCGTTATAAAATCAGGGAATTCAAATTTTATAATAGTCGGATTTTGCGTTTCTTTTATCGTGATTTTCATTGAAGTAGTATATATTTCTGCAAATTTAACAAAGTTATTTTCCATGAATACATATATTTGAACTTTTAATTAATTATTAACTTAATAGATTGGCTTAAAAATCAATTTTCAATTATATAAAATGAAACGAAAATTACTCTTTTTTTCCCTTTTATTTTTTGCAACTTTTTGTTTTTCTCAACCCATTACAACTAACACGACAAGTTACACAGTAAATCAATTGGTTAAAGATGTATTATTTGGTAATGGGACTGCTGGTTCAGTATGTATTGGAGGAATTTCGAATATCACATGGAAAACTGGGACAAATTTTGGAAATGGTAATCCAAACGGAATTGGATATTTTCAAAACACTAATCCCAATTTTCCATTAACATCAGGAGTTATATTAAGTACAGGCGATGTGTTAAATGCACCTGGTCCTAATACGAGTCTTCAAGGAAGTGGTACTTCAGCATCATGGTTAGGTGATACTCAACTTAAAAATTATTTAGTAAGTACAGGAAATGCAGTTGCCAGTGATAATTTTAATAACGCCACAATTCTTGAATTTGATTTTACACCGATAACCAATCAAATGAGTTTTGATTTCCTCTTTGCTTCCGAAGAGTATGGAACTTTTCAATGTCAATCAGCTGGAACAAATTATTCAGATGCTTTTGCTTTTTTTTTGACAAATGTAACAGCTGGAACTTCAGCAACAAATATTGCATTAATTCCTGCGCAAACGATTCCTATATCAGTTTATACTATTAGAAACACATTATATAATGCGTCATGTCCTTCTGCAAATGATTCTTTTTTTGCAAATTATAATGTTGGAGGTTCTGGAAATTCAAATGCTCTTAATGCAGCCACTAATTTTAATGGAGAAACTACTATTATTACTGCTTCTTCTGCTGTAATTCCTGGAAATATATATCATATAAAATTAGTAATTGCCGATAGAAATGACAGTAATTATGATTCAGCAGTTTTTTTAGGTGGAGGGAGTTTTAATATAGGAAATGCGGATATAACTGGAACTGGTTCGCATTCAGGCACTACTGATTTTACAATTGGCGGCAGTAGATCAGTTTGTAGTTCGGAAGCACTTGTTATTCAAGCCGGATTAGCTCAAATTCCTAGTGCTACTTATGCTTGGACATTAAATGCAACAACTCCAGTAGGAACAAATTCTTATCAATATACTGCTACTCAAGCTGGAACTTACACGGTCACACTGACGTATCCCGGGGGATGTCAACAATCAGATTCTATAATTGTTGAATATACTCCTTCGCTTACACTTGTAACCCCAGGTGATTTAGCACAATGTAATGCACCATTTAATTTAACAGCTAACAATGCTACCATTTTAAATGGCTTAACCAATGCAGTTTCATTCCACCATACTTTATCACAGGCACAACAATTAGGGTCTCCAATTTTAAACCCAACTACTTATAATGGAATTGACGGCGAAATAATATATGCTGCCGTTGAGGATACTAATTCGGGTTGTATCATCACTACTCAATTTACATTACATATTGATCCAACTTTATGCCCGACGCCACCAATAGCTGTGACACCATCAAACTTGATTCATTACGAATCAACTTTGGGTTCAGGCGCTTCCTTTTTTGATTTGACCATTCAAACCCCAATTATATTCGGATTAAATGCACCTGCCAATTACACAGTCACTTATTATCTTACCTTGGCTGATGCCAATGCTGGAACAAATCCAATAACGGGAATAAATTCCTTTCCAAACACATCAAATCCTCAAACTATTTTTGCTGTTTTATCTGAAAACGCATTACCTACAAATTTCACAATTGTCAGCTTTCAATTGATTGTTATGGCATTGCCAACGGTTTCAATTTCTGGACCAAATGCAGTCTGTAATGGAAGTTCAGCAACAATAACTTTTACAGGAACACCTTATGCAACAGTCAGTTTTACTGTTAATGGAAACCCAAGACAAATTCCTTTAAACATTTCAGGAACTTATAGTGAAGTTACGCTGCCATTAAATAGTATAACGGTTTATAATTTAGTTAGTGCAACTACGGCAACAGCAGCTGGAACAATAACACAACCTCAAACTGGATCGGTTTTTATAAACATAACGGCACCACCCACCATCACGACTCCTTCAGATTATATAGTTTGCGATGACAACAATGATGGTAATTCATGTTTGTTTGATTTATCAAC
>JAYVNT010000334.1:0-4309 GCA_043758285.1 Flavobacterium sp. | reverse complement strand
TAAAATTTATGAAAAAAACAACCATTACCGAAAACAATATCCATGTAGGGCAACTTTTTAAAACCTACATAACGAACCGCCGCATCGTAAAAAGTGCCTTAGCCCGGAGGATTGAAAAGAATGACAACGAAATACTGCGTTACCAACGAAGTGCTTCTTTAAAAACCGAAGTACTACTATTGTTGAGTGATGCCTTGCAACACAATTTCTTTGCCGATATAGCGGCACTCCTACCCGCTCATTACACCACCGACGCGCCTATTGACGCCACAAATGCCAACCGCATAGCCGAGCTTGAGCTACAAGTAAAAATACTTGAGGCCGAGAAGGCGGTATTGCTGGAGGCGTTGAAAAAGGGGTGATACGTACGAAAAGTATTCAACAAATTAAGAGTCGGTTTGATGGTTTATGAGATTTTTTTATATATTTGAAATGGCTAAATAAGTCTGATTTTGTCAGACCTAATATACAAGTTACAAGCATCCCTACCGCAGAACGCTGAAATACAGACATTTAATTACTTTACTTCATTGTCAAAGAATATGACTGACTTGGAGGAAATAACAAATCCAAAGAGTTTGGTCTAATTTTAAAAATGGGTCCTTTTTCTACTACACTTCCTGTTGGTTTTCTTTTTATCAAATGGTCTAAAGTGATAATTCCTTGTTCTAATAAAATATCAAATTGAGTGACAATAGGTTTTCTAGTATGCTCAACTTTTTTGAATTGAAAATATTCTTTATTGTCAATTATAATTGAATCCGCAGCAATCCAAAAAGTTTCATTATGTTTTTCAAGTAATCGATTATGCAATGTTTCTAAATTCCACGCAATAAAATCTCCAATATTGGCTTTGTCGGAATTTTCTAGAAGTTGATTAATTTTAGTATCTAGCTTTAAAGTTAAACCTTGCGAATTTCTAACTAATGCCGAAACTGTGCAATAAAGTTTAAAATCTTCTCCTCTATTATAACCAAAATTATTTAATATTTCCGCTGAACTTTTAAATTTACTCAAATTCCAATCTGGAACTTGCGCAAATAAATTCTTTCTATTTCCTTTTTTATCTCGATATGATTTCAATTCAATTCCTTTATAATCGGGCTTTTTTGAAGAGTTAATATCAATTCCTAAAAGTGTTTCAAGTGTTCTTCCAATTGCTGTATCTGCTTTAAGCATTGCGGGCACAGGTCCTAGAGAAGCAATCTTATTTAATAATATCAATAATTCATCTGCGACTTCATTAGAAATATGATTAATTTCTTCCATCAACTCTTTCAGAGGATTATGAGTATTTGAATTTAATAATTTTTCTAAATCAATTTGAGTAATATTTAGAACATATAAAATCCCATCAAACTCAATTATACCAAGAATATCATTTGCTTTTGAATAATTTCCCAAACCTTTAAACCAAATTCTAGGGTCACCATTTTTTGTATTCGGACGATATAGTGAGGCTATAGAATTTACAACTTTATCAGAATCAATTAATTTAGAAGTAATTTGAACTTTGCTTACTTGACCTTGATTTTGCAATTCAAAGTTGTGTATTCCCTTCGATTTTAAAAAATTTCTAACCGAACCAGTTGCATCCATAATAGATTTTACTAATCCTGTTTCAGTTGGTTCAATCAAACATAATTCAACTGAATTTTCTGTTAAAATCTTTATTCTATCAATTTCAATAGGAGTTAATTGTCTCATAAACGAATTTATTTAATGTTCTTCAATATTTCCAGAGCTACCGCTCTAGCCATTAGTGGAGGAACTGCGTTCCCAACTAATGTAAATTGAGGAACTTCAAATTTACGTTTATTTCCACCTGTCGAACGCTTGCCTTGAAACACAAAAGAATCGTCAAAGGATTGAAGTCTTGCCATTTCTCGTACGGTTAACGCTCTCGGATTTGAATAATGAATATAATCGTCTGCAATTGTCATAATTGTTGAACTTTGACTTTCTGGCTTCAAAACCGTGTAACTTCGTTTGTCTGATTCTAAACCTATTTCTTTTAGGTTAGACTTTGCAGATTCATAATTTCCTGATTGTAAAATAACATTTAATCTTTTTATTACATCGTCATTTTGCTTACTAGTTTTATGATTTTGCAAAGGCGCAACCAAATGAGACAAAGTATTTTCGAGTTCCTCGAAATTCTTAACATAAAATGGATTCTTTGCATTTGCAAAACGCCCATTTAAACGACCTTTTTTTGACCATTCAGAATAACTTAAACCATCATTTTCATTAGGTTTGCCATCAATATTTCGCTTCTGAATCAATGCTTTCATCTTTTCAGTAGAACCATTGTACTGTGCTTTAAGATTAATTTTTTCATAATCAAATCGTTCTTCATCATTTCCAACAAAATCTAAATCATAAATTGCTTCAAAAACATTTACTTTTTCATTTTGTTTCACAGTTGCAGGAATATCATTTATTAGTTTTTGATCTTTTCTACAACCGATAAATAAAACTCTTTCACGGTTTTGCGGAACACCATAATCCGAAGCTAAAGCAACAAAAGGTTGCTCAACATTATAAAGTCTAATTTTGGACAAAATAGTGTCAAACTCTTTTTCTTTATTAGCTTTAACTACAAATAAATTTAAACCTTTTACACATTCGTCAAATGAGTAAGCAAAAATTTCAAGAGCACTAATTATCTGTTTAACTTCTTCTGAAAATTTTTCATTCGGTTTTAAATTATTGAATGAAATGTGTATCTTTTCGATAATAGTTTCTGGTTCAATTGAAGTTAAAAAAGAATCAAAATCATCCGCAAAAAAATCATTATCTAAATTAGAAAATGCTTTTTCGTTAATTACTTTTTTTCTAATATACTCAAGTTCTTTCACGCGTTTTAAAAGATTAAAACCGTGGCGAATTGTACTGATATTAATATCTGTTTTACTTGTTTTATAATCAACAATTTTTGGTGTTAAAATTCTAAATTTATTTTCTAAATTATTAATATAACTATTCTTTAAATTTTCTAATTCTTTGTCTGTCGCCTTTTCAAATTGCAAACGCAAATTGTAGCATTCTAAAATAAAAGATTGTTCTGTTTCAATTTTCTTAAGTTGAGCAACAAAAAATATAAGTTGATTAAACTCTTTCAAATCTACAATTGACCTAATTTCTTGCAAAATCATATCTTTAATTTTGCCTTGTTCTTTTGTCAAAATTCCTTTGACATTTTCCATAACAAAATATTTCGGTCGCAATTGCCTGATAACTTTCAAATAATGAGCAAATAAATCATCTTTTTTATCAAATTTTTTCCTTTTTCCAGCCAAACTAAAACTTTGACATGGCGGACCACCACAAACAATATCAATTTCTTTATCCCCAATTTTCTTTAAAAAGTTATCTAAAAAGTCAGGTTCAGTAATATCCTGACGAAGAAATTCAGCGTCTAAACCAAGTTGATAATTATATCTTGCCAAATGCGTAAGTTCGCAGTTTTCATTTATATCACTTGCTAATCTAAAATCGTAAAACTTGTTTCCATATTCCGCTTGAAGAAATCCTTCACTAAATCCACCAGCACCAGCAAATAAATCAACAAAAGTTATTTTAGATTTTGTTTCATATTCAGATGGAGGTTCAGAAACAATATTTATATCTGTATTTTTTCTTCTACTATTAACTAGTGAAATTATTTTTTCTTTAATTTTTTTATCCGTGAAATTAGAATGTAATTCAGTTTCAAAATATTTCTCAACAGCTTGTTTAAGAAAATTTAAAAACTTATTTATTGATTTGTGTGAATAATCAGAATCCTTTACCAATTGATTTGCGTTATCCCAATCCTCTTTTAAAATCTTTTCTCCAGTTGCAACTTTAATTTTTGTTTTCTTCTGATGCAAAACCAAATGAATTGGATATCTATTGTTTTTATCAGCTTTATCTAGGTAGAATTTAACATTTATCATATTACGGACATTTTTACGGATACGGACAAATTTACGGACAAATTTTAAATACACAAGAAAAAGACAATTTATTTTAGAAGATAGCTTTATGGACAAAAGGGCAGCTTGTAACAGCCGTAGCTGTTGCACAACATCTTTAAAAAAATAATTTCTAAAATTAATCATTAAAACCAACCCTGTTATCCCGAAGTTTAAGGACTTTTAAGAGAGGTTTATTTTTATATTGTAGCTCACAATTGTAAAATTCAAGTAGCCAATCACAATAAATATTATTCAATAATTATCTTTTTGGTGATTCTTTTGGTGTCGGTTTGCAAGACGGCTAAATACATTCCTTTTAAAACGCCGGCAAGTGAAATGGATTCTAT
>JAYVNT010000333.1:0-13072 GCA_043758285.1 Flavobacterium sp. | reverse complement strand
TTTTCTATGGGCCAAAAATGGCAGATGTGGTTACTACATATACGCACTTGACAGGAAAACCAGAATTGCCACCCATGTGGACATTGGGTTATCACCAGTGTAAATGGAGTTATTACCCGGAAAGCAAAGTAAAAGAAGTTACCGCTAAATTCAGAGAATTGCGAATTCCGTGCGATGCTATTTATTTAGACATCGATTATATGGAAGGTTTCCGATGCTTTACTTGGAGCAAAGAGTATTTTCCCGACCCAAAACGAATGGTTGCCGAATTAGCCAAAGATGGTTTCAAAACCGTTGTTATTATTGATCCGGGAATAAAAATCGATAAAGATTATTGGGTGTATCAAGAAGCGTTGAAGAATGATTATTTCTGTAAACGTGCTGATGGACCATTTATGAAAGGTAAAGTTTGGCCTGGCGAATGCAATTTCCCAGACTACACAAATCCGGAAGTTAGAGAATGGTGGGCAGGATTATTCAAAGAATTGATTTCAGATATTGGTGTGAAAGGTGTTTGGAATGATATGAACGAACCAGCAGTTATGGATGTTCCAGGAAAAACGTTTCCTTCGGATGTGCGTCATGATTATGATGGAAATCCATGCAGTCATAGAAAAGCACATAATATTTATGGAACGCAAATGGCGCGCGCAACCTATGAAGGCGTGAAACGTTTTTCTTATCCAAAACGACCTTTTATCATCACACGTTCGGCATATTCTGGAGCACAACGCTACACATCGTCTTGGACTGGAGATAATGTGGCAAGTTGGGAACATTTATGGATTGCCAATATCCAAATGCAGCGAATGTCAATTTCTGGAATGGGTTTTACGGGTTCTGATATTGGTGGATTTGCAGAACAACCTTCTGGCGAATTATATGCAAGATGGATACAATTGGGCGTTTTTCATCCGTTTTGTAGAACACATTCTTCCGGTGATCATGGCGAACAAGAACCTTGGTCGTTTGGCGAAGAAGTTATTGACATCACGCGAAAATTTGTGGAATTGCGTTACCAATTGTTGCCTTATTTGTACACCATGTTTTGGCAATATGTCAACGAAGGTACGCCTATGTTGAAACCCTTAGTATATTTTGACCAAGAGGATTTTCATACACATTACAGAACCGATGAGTTTATATTTGGAAATCAAATTTTGGTTTGTCCGATATTAGAACCAAATGCGTTGGGCAGAAGAATGTATTTGCCAAAAGGGAATTGGTATAATTATTGGACAAACGAACTAATCGAAGGCAAGAAAGAACTTTGGATAAAAACCGATTTTGATCAAATTCCGATTTTTATTAAAGAAGGTGCCATAATTCCAAAATATCCGGTGCAACAGTATGTGGGGGAATTGCAGTTTGACGAAATGACATTGGATGTGTATTACAAATTAGGCAAAGAAAAGTCAACCGTTTATGAAGATGCCCAAGATGGTTATGATTATAACAAAGGACGATTTTCGCTTAGAACATTTACCTTAAACGGAAAAGAAAAAGAACTTACCATATTACAACATAAAGAAGGAACGTTTGAAACCAATTATTCCAATTTCAAAATTAACCTTAAAGCATTGCCGTTCAAAGTAAAGAAAATTGAAGTTGATAATGAAAAAATTTCATTGGAATCACTGAAACTTGATGGAGAAAATACATTGATATTATATAAAGATTTCACGGAATTACATATCATTGGCGGATAAAAATCACATAAATTTGTTAACATTAAAATTTAATATCATGAAAAAAAGTAGTTTGATTTATGTCTTGGTAACGATGTTGTTTTTATCGTGTTCCACAAACCCTTTTACGGGAAAAAATACTTTAGCATTAGTTCCAAATAGTGAAATTTTGCCATCTGCATTTGCTCAGTATGGAACATTTTTAAAAGAAAACAAAGTCATAAGTGGAACTGCCGATGCAATACGAGTTGTAACGGTTGGAACTAAAATAAAAAATGCTGCGGAGAAATGGTTAAATGCTAATGGCTATCAAGGGTATTTGAAGGATTATAAATGGGAATATAACTTAGTTGATAGCAAAGAAATAAACGCATGGTGTATGCCGGGCGGAAAAATTGTTGTTTATTCTGGAATTCTTCCCATAACTAAAGATGATTCCGGATTAGCAACAGTTCTTGGACATGAAGTATCGCATGCACTTGCTAATCATGGTCAACAACGAATGAGTGCTGGATTGCTTCAGCAATTAGGCGCAGTTGGTGTAGCTGCGGCAACAGGCGGAAAAAGTGCCGAAACCCAGCAAATTGCCATGACTGCATATGGTGCTACAACGCAATTGGGCGGATTATTGCCTTTTAGCAGAAGTCATGAAAGCGAAGCCGATAAAATTGGGTTAACATTAATGGCAATTGCTGGATACAATCCTGACCAGGCAATAGTTTTTTGGTCAAGAATGGCATCAGCTTCTGGAAATGGAAATAAACCACCAGAATTTATGAGTACCCATCCATCTGATGAAACAAGAATTGCAGCATTGCGCGCATTAGTTCCAGAAGCAAAAGCAGAGGCAGCAAAGTTTGGAGTAAAGTTCAAATAATAATACAATTCCAAAAAAAGAGTATATTTAATCCCGATTATTATCGGGATTTTTTATTTCATGTTACCCAGAGCGCAGTCGAAGGGCTTTATTAAAAATTATATTATGCCACTACTTCCAAAAGGACATCCAAAATTACTCAACGCTTGGGCATTTTATGATTGGGCAAATTCGGTTTACAGTTTAGTGATTGCTTCGGCAGTTTTTCCTATTTTTTATAATGCGTTGTTTGCCAAAGACAATCCTTACATTGTAGTTTTCGGGCACAATTTCAAAAACTCGGCATTGATAAGTTTTGTTACTGCTGCGGCATTTTTATGTGTAGCTATATTTTCTCCATTATTATCTGGCATTGCTGATTACATGGGAAACAAGAAAATTTTCATGCGTATTTTTAACTATATCGGCGCTTTATCTTGCATTGGATTGTACTTTTTTGATTTAAGTAACATCGGACTTGGCTTGACATTTTACTTTTTTGGATTGATTGGTTTTTGGGGAAGTGTGGTTTTTTACAATTCCTATTTGCCGGATATTGCGTTTCCTGAACAACAAGATAAAGTAAGTGCTAAAGGATATTCGCTAGGTTACATTGGCAGTATTATACTACTGGTAATCAATCTATCGATGATAATGAAACCGGAACTTTTTCACATCACCGATAGTGTCGGAAATCCAGCATCAATCAAAGCGATGCGGTATTCGTTTGCGATGGTCGGAATATGGTGGATTGTTTTTAGTCAATACACTTATTTTTATTTACCAAAAGGCAATTCGAATAATCAAAAAGTAAGTTTTTTGGTAATATTCAATGGCTTTAAAGAATTGAAGAAAGTTTGGGAAATACTACAATCTGAAATTTCATTGAAAAGATATTTGTTAAGTTTTTTCGTCTTTAGTATGGCAGTACAAACAGTTATGCTTATTGCGACTTATTTTGGAGCACAAGAAATTCAATGGAGCAGTCCAGAAGAAAGTCAAATAGGATTAATAACGTGTATTCTTTTAATACAATTGATTGCAATACTCGGTGCAGTTTTAACCTCAATAGCTTCTGAAAAGTATGGAAATATTATGGTGTTAATTGTCTTGAATGCTTTTTGGTTATTACTTTGTGGCTTTGCTTATTTTATAACAACACCAATGCAGTTTTACATTATGGCAAGTTTGGTTGGATTAGTCATGGGAGGAATTCAATCATTAGCAAGGTCAACTTATTCTAAATTTTTACCCGAAACGAAAGACACCGCTTCTTTTTTCAGCTTTTATGATGTTTCCGAAAAAATTGGAATTGTGATAGGTATGATGGTTTATGGATTAATAGATCAAATTACAGGAAGTCCAAGATTTGCAATCGTCTTTTTAGGCATCTTTTTTCTAACGGGTTTGTTATTATTGTTGAGAATTCCCAAAAAAGAATTGTCATAACTTCAAAAAAAAATTATATTTGGTTTTTATTTATTAAAACAATTATGAAAAACTTAAAATTTTTAGCTGGAATAATATCTATTGTAATAGCTTTTACTTTCTCTTCTTGTACAAATGAACCTATTGATCCTGCTATAAACTTGGATAATTTTAATCAAACATGTGCAGTGCCAACATCGTTTCAAGTAGGTAGTTTTATTAACAACAATTCAGTGAGTTTAAGTTGGGTAGCAGGAGCAGGCGAAACAGGATGGACTATTGAATATGGTTTAGTTGGTTTTGCATTAGGAACAGGAGCAACAGTAACTTCACAAACAACTACAATAACTGTTGCGGGATTAAATTCTTCAAATAGTTATAGTTTTTATTTAAAATCAAATTGTAGTTCAACTTCAAGTAGCTCTTGGGTTGGACCAGTGACGATACAAGCCATAGTAGTTAACCCAAATTGTGTAAATCCATCTAATCTAACTGCAGTTAGAAATGCTACACTTAACACAAACGTTGATTTGACATGGACAGCTGGTGGAACTGAAACGCAATGGGAAATTCAATATGGTTTAACTGGTTTTGCCATTGGCTCAGGAACCATAGTGTCTTCTACAACTTCGACAAAACAAATTTCTAACATCTTAGCTACTAGTGATTACGATTTTTATGTAAGAGCAAAATGTTCAGCAACAGAAAATAGTGGATGGATTGGTCCAAAAAATGTTTCTGCTGTGGGACAAAATGGTTCCAATGTTTTTTATGCAAAAGTAAATGGAACAGAGTTTGTTGATGTAAGTGTATTAACAGGTTCTCTTACTTTCAATAATTCGCCTTCAATTATTATCTCAGCCACAAACGCTGCTGAAAATTCTATAGAAATAACTGTTAAAAATGACGCTATTGTGGGAGTTCCTTATTTTAATACGACAAATATATTTGATGATAAATTTGAATTTCGGTATTGGGAACCTGTACCTTATTCACTTACAACACTGTTAAATGGTTCAATTACAATTACAGAAAAAACTACAACAAGAATAAAAGGAACTTTTTATTTTGATGCTGTTGATGGTACTTTTGCGATTCGTCATATAACTGAAGGTACCTTTGATGTAGCATTACCCTAAACTAATTAATATTAAATAAAAAATTCTTTTGGTTTATTGACGAGAAGGTTTTTTTGTGCCATAATACTTGATTTACTTGTGCACTAAACGATATTATCAGTTTATATATCGATTTTAACCTAAATCAAATGTCATACATCGATTTTAATTTATCAAATGAGAAAGATGTCCTACATTTGTATAGCATTGAATAATTTCTAATGTCATTCTGACTTAAATACACAACATGTCAAACCGTAATATCATATCATTTGGCAATCTGTCACTACAAGAATTCGATACCGAAACCGATTTAATTCCGCTTTTAACGCCAGAAGATGAGGAAGAAATGAACAATGAAAAATTGCCAAGTTCTTTACCCATTTTACCACTTCGTAATACAGTTCTTTTTCCTGGAGTTGTAATTCCTATTTCGGCAGGAAGAGACAAATCTATCAAACTAATTAACGATGCCAATGCTGGTAATAAAATCATTGGCGTTGTTGCTCAAAAAAATGAAGAAGATGAAGACCCAACCAAGAATGATATTTATTCCGTTGGCACTGTGGCACAAATTCTTCGTGTTTTAAAAATGCCTGATGGAAATATTACTGTAATACTTCAAGGAAAAAAACGTTTCGAAATTGATGCGGTTACCTCTGAAAAACCCTATTTGAAGGCAACAATAAAAGAAGTTGAAGAAAAAAGACCAGGTAAACATGATACCGAATTTCAAGCGATAATCGACTCCACAAGAGAATTGGCGATTGAAATAATTAAGGAAAGTCCAAACATTCCAACCGAAGCTACATTTGCTATCAAAAATATAGAAAGTCAATCATTTTTGGTCAATTTTGTTTCTTCTAACATGAACCTTACGGTAAAGGAAAAGCAGGATTTATTGATGATTAATGCTTTAAAGGAAAGAGCATTAGAGACATTGCGTTTTATGAATGTTGAGTTGCAAAAATTGGAATTGAAAAATGATATTCAATCCAAAGTTCGTTTTGACCTTGACCAACAACAGCGCGAGTATTTTTTGCATCAGCAAATGAAAACCATTCAAGAAGAATTGGGAGGTGTCTCAAATGAGCAGGAAATTGAGGAAATGCGATTAAAAGCCAAAGTGAAAACTTGGGATGCCAAAACTTCCAAACATTTTGAGAAAGAAATTACCAAAATGCAACGGATGAATCCGCAAGCTCCAGATTTTGGAATACAGAGAAATTATTTAGAATTGTTTCTGGAATTGCCTTGGAATCGTTATTCCAAAGATAATTTTGATTTAAAACGAGCTCAAAAAATTATTGACCGAGACCATTTTGGATTAGAAGATGTCAAGAAAAGAATCATCGAACATTTGGCAGTTTTGAAATTGCGAAACGACATGAAATCACCAATAATCTGCTTAACGGGTCCTCCGGGTGTGGGTAAAACCTCTATTGGAAAATCAATTGCCGAAGCTTTAGGAAGAGAATATGTTCGAATTTCGCTAGGTGGATTGCGTGACGAAGCAGAGATTCGAGGTCATAGAAAAACGTATATAGGAGCTATGCCAGGAAGAATTATTCAAAGTTTGAAAAAAGCTGGTACTTCCAATCCGGTTTTTGTATTAGATGAAATAGATAAATTATCGAATTCACATCAAGGTGATCCATCATCAGCGTTGTTAGAAGTTTTAGATCCTGAACAGAACAATGATTTTTATGATAATTTCCTAGAAATGGGTTATGATTTATCCAAAGTGATGTTTATTGCTACTTCAAATAATATGGCAGCTATTCAACCAGCATTGATCGATAGAATGGAAGTTATAAAAATGACGGGATATACTATCGAGGAGAAAGTTGAAATTGCACGACAACATTTGTTTCCTAAACAACTAAAAGAACACGGATTGAAAATTAAAGATTTAGCCATTGGTAAAAAACAATTGGAAGCACTTGTGGAAGGTTATACTCGAGAATCAGGCGTTAGAAGTTTGGAACAAAAACTTGCTCAAGTTATCCGAAATGCTGCAAAATCTATAGCAATGGAAGAAGAGTATAATAAAAAAGTTACCGATGATGATGTTATAAAAATTCTTGGCGGACCAAAATTAGCACGTGATAAATCCGAAACCAATGATGTAGCCGGAGTTGTTACCGGTTTGGCTTGGACATCAGTAGGTGGTGATATTTTATTCATCGAATCGCTGATTTCAATCGGAAAAGGCAATTTAACCTTGACGGGAAATTTAGGAACCGTGATGAAAGAATCCGCAACGATTGCTTTGGAATATATTAAATCCAATGCTGAAATTTTTGGGATTGATCCTGAAATGTTTTCAAAATATAACATCCATTTACACGTTCCTGAAGGCGCAACACCAAAAGACGGGCCAAGCGCAGGGATTGCAATGCTTACATCGTTAGTTTCACTTTTGACACAACGGAAAATTAAGAAAAATATAGCTATGACAGGAGAAATTACTTTGAGAGGAAAAGTATTGCCTGTTGGTGGAATAAAAGAAAAAATCTTGGCTGCAAAAAGAGCGAATATCAAAGAAATAATTTTATGTCATGAAAACAAAAGTGACATAGATGAAATCAAACCAGAATATATTGAAGGATTGACATTTCATTACGTAAAAGAAATGAGTGAAGTAATTGATGCAGCATTAACAAATCAGATGGTGAAAAACCCAAAAAAATTATAAAATAGTAAAAAAATAACTAGCTGAGGCATAAGTAAAACAACGCTTATGCCTTTTTCTTTTAACTTTTTTTCATACCATATAAAATAATATCTTCGCATTTCCGTTATATATATAGCAAAAGTCATTTTTTGATGTTAAAAAAAACAATTTGTATTGGATTTTGTCTCACTAATTTGGTCAGTATTGGTCAAATAGGTGGAAAATCAATATACCAATTTTTGAGCTTAGTGACGTCGCCGCGACAAGCTGCTTTGGGTGGAAAAGTAATCACTTTTTATGACAACGATGTAAACCAAGCTCATTATAATCCAGCTAATATAAATCCCGAAATGGACAATAAACTTTCTTTAAATTACGGTAGTTTATATGGCGAAGTTACCTATGGAACAGTTTCTTATGCTTATACATATGATCGACACGTTCAAACTTTTTTTGGTGGAGTAAATTATGTAAATTATGGAAAATTTGCTGGATATGATGAAAATGGTCAGCAAACATCCAATTTTACAGGAAGTGAAATAGCACTGACTTTTGGGTATGCGTATAATATTCCTTCTTCCGATTTTTATATTGGTGCCAATGCCAAATTGATTAACTCCAGTTTGGAAAGTTATAATTCCTTTGGCGCTGCGGTTGATATAGGAGCCATGTTTATTGATACCCGTAATGATGTAAACTGGGCGTTATCGATTAGAAATATTGGGACTCAAATCACAACTTATGCTGATACACGCGAAAAATTACCTTTAGAAGTCCTTATTGGAGTTTCGCAATTAATGGAAAATGTTCCCATTCGTTGGCATTTGACTTTGGAAAACATGCAACAATGGCAATTGGCATTCTCCAATCCAAATAGAGCTCAGGGCGGATTGGATGGAGGTTCAACTGAAGAGAAAGTCTCTGTTTTTGGAAATGCCTTGCGACATGTTATTGTTGGTGTTGAATTGTTTCCGGAGAAGGCATTTAATCTGAGGTTAGGTTATAATTTTAGAAGAGCTGAAGAATTGCGTATCTTAGAACAACGAAATTTTTCTGGAATTTCAGTTGGTTTTGGATTAAAGATGAATAACTTAAAATTTAATTATTCCTATTCTCGATATACTTTAGCAGCTAATACTAGTCTTTTTGGTTTGACTATTGATTTTGCAAATGATAAATAATTCTATATAAATAAAATAATATTTTGAAAAGAATCACCATTGCCATTGACGGATTTTCTTCCACAGGGAAAAGTACTTTAGCCAAACAATTAGCTAAACATTTGGGTTATATTTATGTTGATACTGGTGCAATGTATCGTGCGGTAACATTTTTTGCGATGCAGAATGGTTATATTACCGCTGATTACTTTGATAAGCAAACTTTAATTAACAGTTTGCCTTTTATAAAATTGCATTTTGAATTCAATGTAGCATTGGGTTTTGCCGAAATGTATCTGAATGATGTTAATGTTGAAAAGGAAATCAGAACGTTAGATGTTTCTAATTTTGTGAGTTTAGTAGCAGAGGTTTCTGAAGTTCGATCTAAATTAGTGGAGCAACAGCAAGAAATGGGCAAGGGCAAAGCAATCGTGATGGATGGTCGCGATATTGGTACCGTTGTATTTCCTGATGCAGAACTAAAAATCTTCATGACGGCAAGCCCAGAAACGAGAGCGCAAAGACGTTTTGAAGAGTTGCTGAGTAAAGACCCAAAAGTTACTTTTGAAGATGTTTTAAAAAATGTACAACAACGCGATTATATTGATACTCATCGTGATGATTCGCCTTTAAGGAAAGCCGATGATGCTATTGAAATTGACAATTCTTATCTCACTCGTGACGAACAATTCAATGCCGTTTTGGAATTGGTGGAAGATGTGACGAAATCGTTGTAAATATTTGTTTGTCTCGATATAAATAGTAGATTTACGTTCTATTTTAACTAAATCAAAACTATTTTTTATGACTATAAAATTCAGATTGACTGTAATGAGTTTTCTCCAATTCTTCGTTTGGGGAGCATGGTTGATAACGGTTGGCAATTATTGGTTTGCCACAAAACAATGGAGTGGCGCCGAATTTGGCGCCATTTTTTCGACACTTGGAATTTCTTCTATTATAATGCCAGCCATAACAGGGATTATTGCTGATAAATGGATAAACGCCGAAAAACTTTATGGTATTCTTCACATTCTCGCAGGTTTAGCTCTTTGCTATATTCCTCAAGTGGATAATCCAACTACTTTTTATTGGGTAATTTTTGCTGCTATGATGTGTTATATGCCAACCATTTCGTTGTCAAATTCGGTGGCTTATAATATTTTGAAAAGCAATAATTATGATGTTGTAAAAGTATTTCCACCTATCAGAGTTTGGGGAACAATTGGTTTCATCGCCGCTATGTGGATTACTAATTTGACGGGAAATAAAGCTTCAGTCAATATGTTTTATTTGTCCGCTTTTGCTGCCTTTGTATTAGGATTTTATTCTTTTACGTTACCAAAATGTCCACCACAAAAATTAATTTCAGAAGAAGCATCTTTTTTTGAAAAATTAGGTTTGGATGCGTTTAAATTATTTGGAACTTATAAAATGGCTTTGTTTTTCTTGTTCTCAATGTTGCTTGGCGGTGCACTACAACTGACTAATATGTATGGGGATGTTTATTTGTCAGAATTTGCAAAAGTTCCTGAATATGCCAATTCATTTGTGGTGAAATATTCTACTATCATATTATCGATTTCTCAAATATCTGAAACCTTATTTATATTGGCAATTCCTTTTTTCTTGAAACGATTTGGTATAAAACAAGTAATGTTGATATCAATGTTGGCTTGGGTTTTACGTTTTGGTTTGTTTGCTTATGGAAATCCTACAGATGGTTTATGGATGATTGTAATGTCGTGTATCGTTTACGGTATGGCATTTGATTTCTTTAATATTTCGGGCTCTTTATTCATTGAAACTACTACTGATACTCGAATTCGTTCTTCAGCTCAAGGATTGTTTATGATGATGTCTAATGGTTTTGGAGCTTTTTTTGGCGGATTATTAAGCGGTATTGTAATTGATAAATTCTTTACTCACGATGGTGTTAGAGATTGGCATAACATCTGGCTTTCGTTTGCAGGATATGCGTTAGTGATTGCCATTCTTTTTGCAGTTTTGTTTAAACACAAACACAATCCGAATGATGTGGAGAATGTTAGCCATTAGATCTCTTTTTTAAATAGTAAACCCTTTTAATCTTAAAAATTCTAAAAGGTTTTTTTTACACCTAATAATTAACTCTACATAATTTGTTTTTATCTAGTTTATTTTTTGCAAATACATAAAAAATAATTACTTTTGCAATCCTTTTGGCGGTTAGTGTTTCCATTAGTTATCAATAAATTATATAAAAAACAACTTCTGTTTTTAAACGCTTTATGAAACACAAATAAAACAGAATACAAATTATTTATCAGCATGGCTGTATTAAACAAAGAACAACAAGAGTTTTTAACAGATTTTAACTGGCACAATTACTCAGAAGGAATTGATCCTGTAGATGAGAAAAACTTGCAAGAATTTGAAGCGTTAGTTACTAAAACTTTTATTTCAACAGATCAAGAAGAAGTAGTAGAAGGTGTTGTCGTTAGAATTACTGACAGAGACGCAATTGTTGACATCAACGCGAAGTCAGAAGGTGTGATTTCACTTAACGAATTCCGTTACAACCCAGGATTAAAAGTGGGTGACAAAGTAGAAGTATTAATTGACATCCGTGAGGACAAAACAGGTCAGCTAGTATTATCTCACAGAAAAGCAAGAACAATTAAATCTTGGGATAGAGTTATTTCTGCAAACGAAACTGGTGAAATTGTTACAGGTTTTGTTAAATGTAGAACTAAAGGTGGTATGATTGTAGATGTTTTCGGAATTGAAGCATTCTTACCAGGTTCACAAATCGATGTGAAACCAATTCGTGATTACGATGTATACGTAAACAAAATGATGGAATTCAAAGTGGTGAAAATCAACCATGAATTCAAAAACGTTGTTGTTTCGCACAAAGCCCTTATCGAAGCGGATATCGAAGTTCAGAAAAAAGAAATCATTGGTCAATTAGAAAAAGGACAAGTATTAGAAGGTGTTGTTAAAAACATTACTTCTTATGGAGTGTTTATTGACCTTGGTGGTGTTGATGGATTAATCCATATTACTGACCTTTCTTGGTCTAGAATCAATCACCCAAGTGAAGTACTTGAATTAGATCAAAAATTAAACGTAGTAATCCTTGATTTTGATGATGAAAAAACAAGAATTCAATTAGGTTTAAAACAATTAAACGCTCATCCTTGGGATGCTCTTGATTCTAAATTAGCAATCGGAGATAAAGTGAAAGGTAAAGTAGTTGTAATCGCTGATTATGGTGCATTTATCGAAGTAGCCGAAGGTGTTGAAGGTTTAATACACGTTTCTGAAATGTCTTGGTCTACTCATTTGAGAAGCGCACAAGATTTCGTAAAAGTGGGTGATATTGTTGATGCAGTTATCTTGACTCTTGATAGAGATGATAGAAAAATGTCACTAGGTATCAAACAATTATCGCAAGATCCATGGACTGATATCACAGGTAAATATCCTGTTGGTTCAAAACATACAGGTATAGTTAGAAACTTTACAAACTTTGGTATCTTCGTTGAATTAGAAGAAGGCATTGACGGTTTAGTTTATATTTCTGATTTATCATGGACTAAAAAAATTAAGCATCCATCAGAATTTGTTAACGTAGGTGATAAATTAGATGTAATTGTATTAGAATTGGACGTTGATGGACGTAAATTATCTTTAGGTCACAAACAAACAACTGATAATCCTTGGGACAAACATGAAGATGCTTACGCTGTTGGAACTATCCACAACGGAACTATCGCTGAGATTGTTGACAAAGGAGCTACTGTAGATTTTGGAGATGATGTTGTTGCGTTTATTCCAACGCGTCACTTAGAAAAAGAAGACGGTAAGAAATTGAAAAAAGGTGAAGAAGCTGAATTTAAAGTAATTGAATTTAATAAAGAATTCAAAAGAGTTGTTGCATCACACACAGCTATCTTTAGAGAAGAAGAAGAGAAAAATGTCAAAGCAGTTGCAGATGCTGTTGCTTCAAACAATGCTCCAGCTTCAACTCTTGGAGACAACAATGATATTCTTGCTGGATTGAAAGCAAAAATGGAAAAAACTGAGAAAAAGAAGTAATTCTTATATCAAATTATGATTCCTCAGGAATTTAGAATTCCCCAAAAAGACAAATACTTTTT
>JAYVNT010000332.1:0-4366 GCA_043758285.1 Flavobacterium sp. | reverse complement strand
TTTAACTGGCATAATCATAAACTCCTGAAATGCAATCGGCGCATCAGAATGGGAACCACCATTAATGATATTCATCATTGGCACTGGCAACGTATTTGCTGAAACGCCTCCAACGTATCTATATAAAGGTAAACCTAATTCATTGGCTGCTGCTTTGGCTGCTGCCAATGAAACTCCCAAAATAGCATTAGCACCTAGGTTTGATTTGTTTGGCGTAGCATCCAATTCAATCATTAACTGATCAATATGATTTTGTTCAAAAACAGAAACACCCATTAACTCAGGCCCAATTATAGTATTCACATTTGAAACCGCCTTTGAAACACCTTTGCCCATGTATGCTTTTCCGCCATCGCGCAATTCTACTGCTTCGTGCTCACCTGTAGAAGCTCCAGAAGGAACAGCTGCTCTTCCTAAAACACCGTTCTCGGTGACTACATCTACTTCTATTGTTGGATTTCCTCTGGAGTCAAGAATTTGTCTTGCGTGAACTTTGATGATAATACTCATTTTGTATTTGTTTTAAGATTTTAAGATAAGTTTGCAAATTTAGGAAATTTAAAAGTAGATTTTTAATTATTTGTAGAAGGGTTATGAACGCAATCGTTTTAGTTTATGTTTTGACCCTAAAGCTGCTCTATTGATAGTGATTGAAAAGCCATACTCTATTCAAAACAGTTAATTATATAAGTTTATTAAATTTTATCATAACATATCACCATAGCCATGTGTGTAATTTTACATAACAATTTAAAACTTATTTGTCATGAAAAATTTACCTACTAAATACAATCCTAAAAGCAATTTCCAAACCCTAATTTGCTTCATTTTATTTGTTGGCTTTACAACAACTTCAAATTCTCAAACTTATAGAACAATCGATGCCTATATGGATGATTTTGCAAAAAATGAATTATTTGTTAAAAAAGCGTTCATGGATTATTCCATTACTATAGTGGAATCGCAATTGTATTCAAGAACTAAATACACTGCTGAGAGAATTATAACCAAACTAGATAATCTCAATAACATTTTACAAAATACCAATAAAGGATTTGAAGGCAACACGCTACTCAGAGACAGTTTTATAAAAATGAATCAAAGAACGATTGATTGTTTGCAAAACGGAACCTTAATCTTGAACGATTATGATTATCAAAGCACTAAGTCTTTAGCAGAAATAGTGGAAAACCTAAACAAAAAAGAAAGTCTTTTAATTGCCTATTATCAGGAAGTTAAAAATTATGAGGACACAAAAAAAATGTTTGCTTCATGCTACAAAATGCATTTCAAACCTAGTAAAGGAAAAAACATATTACAATACAATGCTTATCAAAACATCTTATTTTATAAAATGAATGTAATTGATGAAAAACTTACCCTGGTAATAAACACAAAAGATAAAAAAGGATTTTCAGATTGTATGGATATGATAGCGTTAATGCATCAGGAAATCATCAACAAAACGAGTGAGTATAAATATGAATTCAAAGACACTACTCTTAACGATGCTAATATAGAATACTCAAATTTTATTGCTGGTCAAAAAGAAAAACTTGCCGACTTATTCAACAATTATGTTGATGATTACAATGCACTTCAAGCATTAAAAAATTCATCACAACCTGAAACAAAAGAGACAATTGCAGCTTATAACACTGCCGTTAGGAATTATAACATGAAAAAGAATTTGTTTTATGCTGTTTTTAATGACACTCAGTCTATCAAAGTAACAATGTATAATAATTGGTTAACTATCAATAGTGCCTTCTTAAAAAACAATGGTCAATTTGATAGTATTTATGAAAAATATACCGCTAACTAATAGTTCAGCATTTTTAAACTTAAACAAAAGTCTAATTGTTACACTACAATTAGACTTTTTGCTTTTTTAATATTGGTAATAAAATCATCAAAAAGATATGATGAGTCATGTGGCCCTGGACTTGCTTCTGGATGGTATTGCACTGAGAAACAGTTTTTTGATTTCATTCGCATTCCCGCTACTGTATTATCGTTGATGTGATAATGTGTGATTTCTAAATCGGGATGTTTTTCAAGTTCTTCTCTGTTGACTGCAAATCCGTGGTTTTGCGAAGTGATTTCTCCTTTACCTGTCTGCACGTTCATTACAGGATGATTAATTCCTCTGTGGCCGTTAAACATCTTATAAGTTGAAACTCCGTTTGCCAGCCCGATGATTTGATGCCCTAAACAAATTCCGAATAAAGGTATATCGCTGGCGATAATATCTTTTGTCACTTCAATAACAGTAGCTAAAGGTTCAGGATCCCCTGGTCCATTTGACAAGAAGTAACCATCGGGATTAAATGATTTCAAATCTTCGAATGTTGCGTTGTATGGAAACACTTTTATGTAACAATCTCTTTTGGCAAGGTTACGCAAGATGTTTCTTTTGATTCCTAAATCTAAAGCAGAGATTTTATAGTTGGAGTTTTCGTCTCCTAAGAAATAGGGTTTTGTGGTTGAAACTTTTGAAGCCAACTCTAATCCATTCATATCAGGGACATTCTTTAGTTGTGTTTTCAATTCTTCCACAGAAGTTCCGTCTGTGCAGATAACTGCATTTTGTGCGCCATGATCTCTGATATAACTTACCAACGCTCTTGTATCAACATCAGAAATGCAGATTAGGTTTTGCTTTTCGAAGTAGTCATATAAATTACTTTCAGAATCCGGGCGTGAATGGTTGAAGCTGAAGTTTTTACAAACTAGTCCTGAAATCATAATTTTTTCTGATTCAACTTCTTCTGTATTTACTCCGTAGTTTCCAATGTGTGGATTGGTAGCAACCATTATTTGTCCGAAGTAAGAAGGATCGGTGAAGATTTCCTGATAGCCAGTCATTCCGGTGTTGAAGCAAACTTCTCCAAAGGTTTTTCCGGAAATTCCGATTGATTTACTGTGAAAAATGGTTCCGTCAGCTAGTAATAAAATGGCAGAAGTTTTTGTTGTGTGCTGCATTATGTAGTTGTGTTTTGCAAATTTATTTATTTACGTTCAATATTTAAAAAAGAATTATAAGAGTTTATAAACATTTCTATAGTTACTATTCTAGCCCCGCTTTTCGTTCTATCTAAAGATAGAACGAAAAGCGGGAATATGGATTGCTGATAAAGCCCGAACCTTCTGCTCAAAAAAACCAAAAAAAAAGGATAAACAAAACTGCTTATCCTTTTTTATATTTATGAGTTGGCAAACATTACGCCTCTTCTTCTTTAGATTCTTCATCAGCAGCTGGTGCTTCTGGTGTTTCTTCAGCAGCAGGAGTTTCTTCAACTTCAGCAAGAGGAGTTTCTTCAACAAATTCTTCTACAGCTGGAGATTCAACTTCTGCGATTGGAGTTTCCTCAACTTCTTCAACAACTGGTGGTGTTGCTTCTTCTACAACTGGTTTGGCAACTGGAGCTTCAGGAGTAACTGCTTTCGCTTTAGGGCGTCGTGTTCTTCCTTTTTTCTCTTCTTTTTTACCACCGTTGTATAGTTCGTTGAAATCAACTAACTCAATCATTGCCATATCTGCGTTATCACCTAAACGATTACCCATTTTAATGATACGAGTATATCCACCTGGACGGTCACCAACTTTAGCAGCTACGTCTCTGAACAAGTCAGTTACTGCATATTTGCTACGTAGGTAAGCGAAACATATACGACGATTGTGAGTTGTATCGTCTTTTGATTTTGTTATAAGTGGCTCAACGAATTGTTTAAGCGCTTTTGCTTTAGCAACAGTAGTGTTAATACGTTTGTGCTCGATAAGAGAACAAGCCATATTAGCTAACATAGCTTTTCTATGTCCCGTTTGTCTGCTTAAGTGATTGAATTTTTTTCCGTGTCTCATGACTTGTTTTTTTAACCTTCATCTTGCATCAATCCTCTTTGGAGAGCAAAATATGAAGTAATTTATTCTTTATCTAATTTGTATTTACCTAAGTCCATTCCGAAAGTAAGATTCTTGTTGGCAACCAATTCGTCTAACTCCGTTAGTGATTTTTTACCGAAATTACGGAACTTCATTAAGTCATTTTTGTTGAAAGATACAAGATCTCCAAGGGTGTCAACTTCTGCAGCTTTCAAACAATTCAATGCTCTCACAGATAAATCCATATCAACAAGTTTTGTTTTAAGCAATTGTCTCATGTGCAATGATTCTTCATCATAAGACTCAGTTTGAGCAATTTCATCAGCTTCAAGCGTGATTCTCTCATCAGAGAATAACATAAAGTGGTGAATTAAAACCTTAGCAGCTTCAGTTAAAGCATCTTTTGGATTGATTGAACCATCAGTTTTGATTTCAAAAACTAATTTTTCATAATCTGTTTTTTGCTCCACACGGAAGTTT
>JAYVNT010000331.1:0-13230 GCA_043758285.1 Flavobacterium sp. | reverse complement strand
CGTTATGCAAAAATCCTAACATTCGCGAATTGGTTTCAACCGTCACATCCTTGTTGCCACAATCCATCCACTCATCGACTTTTCCTGGTACAAATTTCATGCCCTTTGCCATCATTTGCTTAATCCCGTCGTTGATTTGGTATTCGCCACCGTGAATGATATTATTATCAAGAACGTATTGTAGTTCGTTTTTCAAAACCGCCACATCTTTAAAATAATAAATGCCAATAACCGCTAAATCAGAAACAAATTCCTTTGGTTTTTCAACCAACTCAATTATTTCGTTGGCATCATTTAGATTAATCACACCAAATGCTTCCGGTTGATCGACTTGTTTTACCCAAATTACGCTATCGGCAGTTGTATCCAAATCAAAATCGGCACGAATCAAAGTATCCGCATAAGCAATAACCGCTGGACCAGACAAGGAATCTTTAGCACACATAATCGCATGACCTGTTCCTAATGCTTCGTTTTGATAATAAATAGTGCCGCGTGCACCTAATTTTTGAGCGATTGCAATTAAATCTCCTTCTACTTTCTTGCCAAAACTTTCATGAATTATAAAAGCGACTTCATCAATTTCTTGGTTTAAAACACCTGCAATATCTTCCACCAATCGGTGTACAATTGGTTTTCCAGCAATTGGAATTAATGGTTTCGGAATGGTTAAGGTGTGTGGTCGTAATCTAGAACCTCGACCAGCCATTGGGACTATTATTTTCATACTGTTTTTTTTGTAAAAAGTTTGTCCTACTCTTTTAATATGTTCTTCTAAATCAGGCGAATTTAATTTATGGAATATAGAAATATCAAATAAATACGGTGAATTAGAGTCATCAAGTTCTGATGCTATTTTATTTAAAATGTCAAAAGTTAAATCAGCTCCAAATAACGTGATATCAATATCTGATCCTTCTTTAAAATTTCCCTTAGCTCTCGAGCCATAAATTATTGCTTCTTCTAATTCGGGATATTTAATAAATACAGCATGAATCGTGTGAATTGACTTGTTTGATAATCCAAATTTCATAATAGCGCTTTCATTTTTAATTCAAAATCTAGGAATAAATCATAATATTTTTGATAAATTTTATTTGAAATATTTTCAGCTGTCTTTTCGTTGTAAGTGTGTACCGTTTCATTTCGACTTTCTATCATTTCTAACCAAATTTCTCCCTTTGTGATAATTCCTTTATTGAATGCCTCTCTTGTTGCGGTTTTAGAACCAAATATATTAGTTATTCCATCGTCGGTTAAAAAATCTTTCATAACATTCCATGCTAATTCATGAGTGTATTCAAATGCTTGTATCAATCCTTGCTCTTCAAATTCATTCAAATTCCCTTTATTAATAAATTTTTTTAGTTGAAAAAGAGCTTTTTCATAATTTGCAAATCGTTGCTTCCATCTTGTATCTTGATTTTCCATATACCTGTTTTTACTTCACACCAGTACTCCCAAATCCGCCTTCGCCTCTCGACGTTTCAGAAAGTTCCTGAACTTCAATCCATTCTGCTCTTTCGTGTTTGGCAATGATTAACTGGGCTATTCTTTCCCCATTTTCAACGACAAAATTTTCATTAGATAAATTTATTAGAATGACGCCTATTTCGCCACGATAATCTGCATCAACTGTTCCGGGAGAATTAAGCACTGTTATTCCTTTCTTTGCTGCCAATCCACTTCGTGGGCGAACTTGTGCTTCGTAGCCAATTGGTAATTCAATATAAAGTCCCGTTTTAACAATGGCTCTTTCCAACGGTTTTAATGTTATTGGTTCAACCAAATTGGCTCTTAAATCCATTCCTGCCGAAGCAATGGTTTCGTAATTTGGTAACTCGTGTTGTGAATTATTGATGATTTTTATGGTCATTATTTGCGTTTTATAATTCTGAGTAATATTTCCTTTTCGTTGTGGTAAATGAAATATAAAAATAGGGTTAACAAAGCAATTTTAATAAAATAATTTTCTCGGATATACGGAATGTAAAACGAGATTGCCGAAAACAAAATGGTCAATCCCAAATAGCTAAAGATTTTTGTCATGTCATACGGAATTGGATACTGTTTTTGTCCTATTTTATAGGAGATAATCATCATGCTTCCGTAGGCAGCAATGGTTGCAATAGCCGAACCGTAATAGCTCATTGTTGGAATTAAAAGCCAATTCAAAATCAAGGTTATGGCTGCGCCAACTAACGAAATATAGGCGCCAATTTTGGTTTTGTCAATTAGTTTGTACCAAACCGAAAGATTGGTATAAATACCGAGAAAGAAATTGGCCAAAACAATTAACGGCACCACCTTTATGGCATCCCAATATACCGCTCTTGGCACCAATGGTACTTTTAGTAAATCAATAAACGCAATTACAAACAGGCAAATGAACGAGCCAAAAATTACAAAGTATTTGGTGATGGTCGCATACGTTTGCGGTGCATTTTCATTGCTGGCATGACTAAAAAAAAACGGTTCAATTCCTAGGGTATAGGCCGTTCGGAACAATACCATAAACATTCCGATTTTATAACACGCGGAATAGGCACCAATTTCTGAAAGCGGCACGTGCATCCAATCCAAAAGAATTTTATCAAAATGTTCGTTGATGGCAAAAGCAATTCCGGCAAACAAAATTGGCAATCCATATTTTATCATTTTTTTCCAAAGAACGGCATCAAACTTCCATGAAATGCTAGTGTAATTTGGAATTAAAACCAACAGTGTGACAAAACTTGCAACCAAATTTGAAATGAAAATATATCCTATCTGAAAGTTTTCGAAGTAAATGGTGCTTAAAAATCCATTCGGATTATTGGCAACCAATTTGGGCAAAAACGCCAAAAAGAAAACGTTCAGCAATAAGTTTATCGAAACGTTTGTCATTTTTATGGCTGCATATTTCATTGGTTTTCTCTCGGCACGTAGCTTCGAAAAAGGAATGATAGCCAAGGCATCAAGCGTTAAAATCCAAATGGTATAGGTGATATATTCCACGCTTATATCAGACCAATTAGCTAAGGTTCTTCTAAATAATAACGACAAAAATAAAAATCCAATGGAAGACCAAAACAATGAAATGGTCGTAGTGGCAATAACGCTTTTCTTATTGTCTTCCGAGTTATAAAATCGAAAAAATGCCGTTTCCATTCCGTAGGACAACACCACATTGAAGAAAACCAAATAGGCAAAAATTACCGATACTTCACCCATTTTGCTTTTATCGGGCAAATAATAAACAAACAACGGATTAAGGATAAAGCTAATTATCCTGGGAAAAACGGTCGCTAAGCCGTAAATTAAGGTTTGTTTAAAGAGATTTTTGTATAAACTCAATGTGTGTGTTTCTTAGTGAAACAAAAATAATGTATTCTTTGATTAAGAAAATCCATTTTCGTCAATAGTTTTGATAAAATGAAAACCTCTTGGCACATAGCCAAGATTGTAATAAAAACGATGCGCGGGGAAATTCCCTGTAAAAGCATCTAAAACAATACAAGTACAACTTAATTCTTTGGCTTTGTTGTCTATAATTTCAGAAATTATTTTGCCAATTCCTTTCTTTCTATACTCAGGATGAACGATAAAATTATCAATTTCGATATATTTCCCTGTCCATAGTTTTGTTCCAAACCAAAAACCTGTCATGCCAACACAAACTTCATTATCAAAAATAGCCACTTGTTTGTAGTTTTTAGGAATCATGTCTTTCAGAAACACTTCATATCGCTCGATGGTCATGTTTGGATAAAGAAACTTTATGGTTTCATGTTGAGCAAGCATTTCTTCTAAGGAAGTGAGTTCTTTGTTTTCCATTTGTAAATTTTTATTTAAATATAATAAAAAAAGAGCCAACAAATGTTGGCTCTTTTTGAAAATTATTTTGAATTATTAATTACCCTTTCAACGCTTCTGCTCCTCCAACAATCTCTAAGATCTCGTTTGTAATTGCCGCTTGTCTCGCTTTGTTGTAGGTCAGTTTCAATTGGTTTCTCAAATCGGTTGCGTTGTCAGTTGCCTTGTGCATTGCCGTCATACGCGCACCATGTTCAGAGGCAAAGGAATCTCTGATAGCTTTATACAATTGTGTTTTTAATGATTTTGGAATCAATGTCAATACTATTTCCTCTTTTGATGGTTCAAAGATATAATCACCTGTTGAAACCGGCACATCGGAGGCTATTGGTGCTAACGGTAAAAATTGTTCTGTTTGAACGATTTGTGTCGCAGCATTTTTAAATTGATTGTAAACAATTTCAATTTTATCATACTCACCAGCGATAAATTTTTCTATTAACACTTCTGCAATGTTTGCTACATTATCAAAACTCAAATTATCAAAAATTGCATTGTGATGACCGTGTACCATAAATGATTTTGCTAAAACGTCGTTACCTTTTTTACCAATTGGAAAAATATCGACTTGTTTTCCGGCATAACTTTCCGCAACTTCTTTTGCTTGCTTGATAACATTAGTATTAAATGCACCAGCCAAACCCCTATTAGAAGTTATAACAACGAGTAAAACTTTGTTTATTTCGCGCTGGGAAGTGAACTCACCGCCAGCATCTCCATCTAAAGTTGAGCTAACATTTTGCAAAAGTTCGGTCAATTTTTCGGCATAAGGTCGCATTGCTGTAATAGCATCCTGAGCTTTTTTCAGCTTTGCAGCAGAAACCATTTTCATCGCCGATGTAATTTGCATCGTAGATGAAACGGAACTAATTCGATTACGTATTTCCTTTAAGTTTGCCATTGTTTATAAGTAATTAGTGATTAGTAATTAGTGGAGCTTTTGGCTAGTTACTACTCACTAATTACTATTCACTTAAAAATTAATATTTCGCCGAAAGTTCTTTAGCCACTTTTTCTAAAACGTCAGTAATATTGTCATCCAATTTACCAGCTTTTAAAGCATCTAATATATCTCTGTGCTTGCTATTTAGGAAGTTAATATATTCTCTTTCAAATTCTTTAACTTTCACTACAGGAACGCTTTTCAACAGGTTTTTAGAACCTGCATAGATAATCGCAACCTGATCTTCTACAGTATACGGATCGTTAACCGCTTGTTTCAAGATTTCAACGTTTCTTCTACCTTTTTCAATTACGTTTAACGTAACCGCATCCAAATCAGAACCAAATTTTGAAAACGCTTCCAATTCACGGAATTGTGCTTGATCTAATTTTAGTGTTCCCGCTACTTTTTTCATCGATTTAATCTGAGCGTTACCTCCAACACGAGATACCGAAATACCTACGTTAATAGCCGGACGAACTCCTGAGTTAAACAAATCTCCATCAAGGAAAATCTGTCCGTCAGTAATCGAAATTACGTTTGTTGGAATATAGGCAGAAACGTCACCTGCTTGTGTTTCAATTATTGGCAAAGCTGTTAATGAACCACCACCCTTTACGATACCTTTTAAAGTATCTGGCAAATCGTTCATGTCTTTTGCGATATCATCATCCGCAATTACTTTACAAGCTCTTTCTAATAAACGAGAGTGTAGGTAAAAAACGTCTCCAGGATATGCCTCACGACCTGGTGGTCTTCTTAACAAAAGAGACACCTCACGGTAAGCTACAGCTTGTTTTGATAAATCATCGTAGATAATTAAAGCAGGACGACCTGAATCTCTGAAATATTCTCCGATTGCAGCACCTGCCATTGGAGCGTATACCTGCATTGGAGCAGGATCAGAAGCATTAGCAGCAACAATTGTTGTGTAAGCCATAGCTCCTTTTTCTTCTAATGTTTTAGCAATTCCCGCTACTGTCGAAGCTTTTTGCCCAATAGCAACATAGATACAATATACTGGTTTACCAGCATCGTAAAATTCTTTTTGGTTCAAGATGGTATCGATACAAACGGTAGTTTTTCCCGTTTGACGGTCACCAATAACAAGTTCACGTTGTCCTCTTCCAACTGGGATCATCGCATCGATTGATTTGATACCTGTTTGCAACGGTTCCGTTACTGGCTGACGGAAGATAACTCCAGGAGCTTTTCTTTCTAGCGGCATTTCATATAACTCACCACCAATTGGTCCTTTACCGTCGATTGGTTCTCCAAGTGTATTAACTACACGTCCAACGATTTTTTCACCAACTTTAAGCGAAGCGATACGTTGAGTACGTTTTACTGTAGATCCTTCTCTAATTCCTGTAGATGGTCCTAAAAGTACAACTCCAACATTGTCTTCTTCTAAGTTCAAAACGATAGCTTCCAATCCGTTGTCAAATTGTACTAACTCACCGTATTGAGCGTTTGATAACCCGTAAACACGAGCAATACCATCACCTACTTGAAGAACAGTTCCTACTTCTTCTAATGTCGCACCTGATTCAAAACCAGATAACTGTTTTTTTAATATTGCTGTAATTTCAGCTGGATTAATTTCTGCCATTTTGATATCTCTTTAATGGAAATTTAATTACTAAACTCTCTTTTTAATTCCTGCAGTCTGTTTGACACAGATGCATTGTATTGTTTGTCGCCTATTCTCAAAATGAATCCACCAATGATTGAAGGATCAACTGTATTTTGAATAGTTATTTTTTTGCTAGAAATAGTTGCAGCTTTCGCCAAAATCTTAGCTTCTAATTCAGCCGTGATAGGAAAAGCAGTAGTTACTGTTGCAACCTCAACACCATTCATCTCATCATACTGAGCGTTATATTGAGTAGCAATAGCTACTAATATTTCAAATCTTTTGTTTTCTTGTAGCAATCTGAAAAGCGATTTTGTATCATCTTGAACGGAACTAAAAACTTCTGACAACGCTTTCATCTTCACTTCTGAAGTAATGATTGGACTTGCCAAAAAATCTTTTAAATCAGCACTCGAATCAACCGCAGCAATGATAGACTTCATATCATCATTTACTTGGCTAGCTTTTCCGCTTGAAACCGCAGTTTCTAAAATTGCTTTCGCGTATCTAATCGCAGCTCTTGACATACCGATTAATTTAATTTAACGTCACCCAACATTTTCTCAACCAATTTAGTTTGAGAAGCTTTGTCAGCTAATTCACTTCTTAGTACTTTTTCTGCAATTTCAATAGACAAAGAAGAAACTTGATTTTTCAATTCAGCCATGGCTGCATTTTTTTCGCTGTTGATTGCTGCTTTTGCTTGTTCAATCATTTTTCCGGCTTGAACTTGCGCTTCATCTTTAGCTTCAGCAACAATTTTATCTTTAATTTCTCTAGCTTCTTTAAGCATAATGTCTCTTTCAACTCTAGCGTCGGCTAATAATTTTTCATTATCTGATTTTAAGTTTTGCATTTCTTTTTTTGCGTTTTCAGCTGAAAGTAATGCGTTTTTGATACCTTCTTCTCTTTCATTAACAGCATCAAGAATTGGTTTCCAAGCGAATTTTTTCAACAAGAAAATCAATAACAAGAAAATTAATGTTTGCCAGAAGAACAAACCAAACGAGAAATCATTTATTAACTTTTCCATAATTTAACTATGTATTATGTATATGTAAAATTTTAATTCTTTTTTTAAGATAAACCAAAGCTACAACCAACCGTTGCAGCTTTTAGTTTACTGTTTTTTGTATTAAGATACAGCGAATAAAGCTGCAAATCCAATACCTTCAATAAGTGCCGCTGCAATAAGCATCACTGTTTGAATTTTTGCTGTAGCTTCTGGTTGACGAGCAATTGCATCTAATGCAGAACCACCGATTCTACCAATACCAATTCCTACTCCAATAACTACTAATCCTGCTCCAATAAGGTGAAGATTTCCTTCCATAATGTATATATATTTAATTAAACATTCTTTTAAATATTAAATTTCAAATATCAAATTTCAAATATATTTAATATTTAAAATCTAATATTTAATATCTAATGTGCTTCCTCGTGGTGATGTTCTTCAACAGCCGAACCAAAATATAAAGCGGTTAACATGGTAAAAATATAAGCTTGTAAAAGCGTAACTAAGATTTCAATCAATGAGATAATGAATGAAAGTCCGAATGTTAATGGACTTCCTATCCAGCTTTTGAAAACGAACATCATTCCAATCAAACTCATCAATACAAGGTGACCAGCGAACATGTTTGCGTACAAACGAATCATTAATGAGAACGGTTTGATAATGGCGCCAATAAGTTCAATTGGTGCCAAAATAAATTTCATTGGAACCGGAACACCTGGCATCCAGAATATGTGCATCCAATAATTCTTATTAGCTGTGAGTGTCGTGATAATAAAAGTAATAACTGCCAGTCCGAATGTTACAGCAATATTACCTGTAACATTAATTCCGAAAGGTGTCATACCAACAACATTTAAAAACCAGATGAAGAAAAACACCGTCAACAAGTGGCTCATGTATCTTTTATAATGCTTTTCACCAATGTTTGGAATTGCAATTTCATCACGAACGAATAATACAATTGGCTCAAAAAACCTTCCTGCTCCAGCAGCTACGCCACCGTTTTTAGAATATGAATTCCCTAGACTTCTAAACAATAAGAACATTAATAGTGCTATCACCAACATCGTGAAAACTCCTTTAGTGATTGAAAAATCTAGTGGTTTGACATTTGTTGGATGCTCTTCTCCGGTTAAAGTTCCGGTAGCATCTGTTTTATATATTTTTTCGTGGTGTAAAACGTAATAATTTCCGCCATCTTCTGCAACGGCTTTTCCATCATCAAATTTTGAAGATGAAAAAATATGAACTCCATTATCCCAGAGAATAATTGGCAATGGAAAACCATACTCTTTTCCTGATGCAGCATCACCAAATAAAGAAAAACTGTGTGCATCTAAAACGTGATGATTTTTTACTTCATCTATTTGAGCTCTGATCTCAGCTTTTGGATCTTGACTTTCTTTAGAAACCGTTTCTTTGTTTTCGGATACAATTTCATTAGAATTTTCTATTGCAAAAATTGGTGAAAATGCAATAAAAGCTACTATATTAAAAAGGAATGATTTTTTCAAAAACACCATAACTATGATTTGTCTAATTTTATTTCTCAAATTTGGTGCAAAAGTACACTTTTAATTATTATTAAAAAGTATATGTTTTATTTTTTTTGACGAATTTGTCGTATATAAAACAATTTATTGCTTATTGTTTAAAATTCTGATGGTTAGACAGGTTTCTATTGCTAAAAAGTAAATAAACACGATAAAAAAGTTCATCTTTTCTGTTGGTGTTTTTGGAAGATGCGTATGGATAATTGGTCTTAAAAGTGCATAGGCAATTACCATTTTTACAGTTGTAAACGCCAAAAAAGCATAGCCAACATAATCTATTGCAACTTCTTTTACTTTCGTCAATGAAAACACAATAATCATAGAAAGTAAGGCAAACAAAACATAGAGCAATGGTGTCGAGTAAACAAAGTTGTCTTCAAATTGCTTTTCAATAATGAAATACGATACAATTTTATGGATGATAAACCCCAGTGTTGCTGCGATAACAATTATGAATAGTGAAGTGTGTCTTTTTAATTTCATTTATTCTTCTTCAGATTTGTTTATTTCTTTCAACTGTCGGGAAATGTTATAAAAAGCGAGGGCAACGCCAATCATCGTTAAAATTTTTACATAAATAGTATGCTTGTTGATAAATTTGTGGTCAAGCCACTGACCTAATTCGGAAAACAAAAAAACAATAATTCCCATTTGGATGGGAATACTAATGAGCGACAACCATTTGTTACGCTGTCTTTTCTTCTGTGGGCTTTCCATCGGATATCATGTTTTTTACATGTGGTTTCATTATACATGATGCGCTGAATTCCGCACCAGGTTCTACTGATAATTTACCACAAACTACTTCGCCATGAATACTGGCTTTGGACTTTATATTGAGGATTTCTTGGACTTGTATTTTACCTTCAAATTTACCTTCAATGTCGGCATTTTTGCAAATAATATCACCTTTCACACTTCCAGCTGGACCAATTACAATCTTCCCTTTTGATTGAAAATTACCAATTAAATGACCATCCAAGCGAAAATCAGCAGGCGAATTTATATCGCCATGAATGGTGGTTCCTTCAACAATTCTGTTGGTTTTTCCTAAAAGATCGGTATATGATTTTGGACTCTTTTCAAACATAATAATTATTCTTATTTACCAGGTTTATCACCGCCTGGTGATGGTGGAGGTCCAAACTCTTGGTCACTACCTTTTTTATCTCCTCCTTTTTGATCATTCCCATTTATATTCTCATTTGGGTTGTCTTGAGAAGGATTACTTTGTTGATTATTATTTGCCACAGGTTTTTGTTGTTCCGCTTCTGGCGTATGTTCAACTGTTCCATCCCAGTTTGGTTGTGTTGCAGTTTCTGGAAAATTTCCAGCAAGAAACTCGGCTAAATTCTTTTTGATTTGAACAACAGTATAATTTTCGGCAGAGATTATTATTGGCTTCTCTTGTACTTTGTAATCTTTATACTCTTTCAAAATTGATGTAATTCCGTTGGCTAAATCTTCTGAATTTATACCATGTATGACCACAAAATTATCAGTCATGGTATAAATATCCAAAGAAGTTGAAAGCTTATTTAAACTTCTATCGGCTATGAATTTTTTGATTTTTTCTCTGAGAATTTTGGTTCCAGCATCTTCAAAATCTTTAGTGCTGTATAGAATTTTCCAGTTTTTAGAATTGGATTTTGATAGCTGCAGCGCTTCAAGTTTTGGTAAATCGATGGCGATAGTTTTCTCTGCTTTTTTACCCTCTTCACTATTTGGATAATTTAGTGCTACAAAATTTAAAGCCGTTCTAAATTCTTCAAGTCCATTCAATTTCCCTAATAGATTGGCTTTTAACAACTCGAACTTGGGAACAATTTCGTCACCCGTAAATATATTAATGGCATTTTCGGTTAGAATTAAAACCTTTTTGTAGTCTCCTTTTTTATAGTCTTTATAAATATTTTGATAAACGGCATTTGGTGAGTCGCTGGACTCTTCGGCTACACTTGTTGGATTTTGTAATATTTGTGCATAGCGAGAATTTGGAAATTGTTCAATAATGTTGATTTTTATCGATTCTGCTTTTGATTTGTCTAAAATTTCATAAAGCTTATACAAATTATACATAGATGGTAACACCAATCTTTCCTCCGGATTGTCGGTTAATAATTTCTCGAATTTAGTAACTGCCAATTGATATTCCTTAAATTTTTCTTTATAAATAATCCCAAGTTGGTAGTTAGCAAAATTTCTTTCTTTTGATAAACTGTCAATAACTTTTTGCGAGTCGGGAATTTGTTTGATGTAGAAATCCGTTGTAAATCGTTCGTCAACTGCTGCTACATCTTTTGAATCTTTATCACTATCTGAATCTTTTGTTTCCGAATCTTTGCCTGCAGTATTGTTTTTTTCTGAAAGTGACGACACACGCCAGTTGTCTTGCAATGTTCTTTTGCCCCAAATTTTGGCAAACTCAACTTTACCAAAAGCCATCGTAGTTGGGTTGTAAAAATAAAAATCGTTACTACTTCCAGATGTTGGAGGAGTAATTGATTTTGGCACTAATGCTTTTAGGTTTTTAGAACCTGGGGTTTCTTCCGAATCAATTTTCCCATCGCTTCTGTTTTGGTTTTCTTTAATTATAGCTGCTTTATCAGCCAACTTTTTCTGAGCTTCTTCCGCTTTTTTGAGTTTTTTGATGAAAGTTTCAAAATAAGTAGTTCGGTCAGCACCCGACATATTGTATAATGAAATAATACTGTCGTTCATTTGAGCAATCCCTTCATACTTGATTACGTCTTCAAGGTTTTCTCTTTTCTTTTTTATCAAATTGAATTCGCGCGTTCTTGGTTTTAATTGCACCAATGTACTGTCATAATAGTTTCCGGCTTTGACAAATTTAGAGTCGATAAAATATAAATCAGCTAAATTTCTATAATTAGATGCTATAAGATAAGTGTCAGTTGTTTTCTTTTTCAGGGAAAGATTATACTCTTTTTTGGCCTGAGTTCTATTGTTTGTTTTTTCATAAAAAACACCAAGTTGGTGATGCAATACATCTAAGAAAGGCCTGTTTTCTCTATCGGCTAATAAATCATTGTATTTTTTTAGGAACGCAATTGTATCGCCTTTTTTATAATCGAATTGAGCTGCTTGCCTAACATGCGCATGAATTACATATTGTTTTGCCGCTTTTCTACGCATATCAATTACCGATTGATAACTAACGTAAGCGCTATCTTTATATCCTAGTTGTTCATAAAGTTGTCCTAAGATATAATTGTACCTTGAAATTTCTTCTTTAGATTTTGTGAATTCTTTTGCAATTTTAAGTTTCGCAACGGCACTGTCTTTTTCTTCTAAATTGATAAATGCTTGCGCCAAAGTAGCATTGGCATCAGCAAAAATTTGATCTCTAAATTTGATCTCTTTTAATAGCTTTCGTAGATTGTTAACTGCCAAAGCATCATTATCCAAACGCATATTGGTCTTCTCCCTCCAAATTTTTACTTCATATATCTTATCGCTATTTGGAGATTTATTCAACACATAATTGAAGGCATCTAACGCGGGTACAAATCGTTGATCATAATATCTTGCTTTACCGAGCATCATGTAAGCTTCATCCATTTGTGGGTTTTTTTCAGAACCTTTAATTAGCATCGAATGCTTCTGAATAGCTTTAGTTGATTTAGTTTCCGCTCTGTCAAAATCGGCATTCTTGGTCTTGCTTGGATCAAGATTGTCTTCTACAATTTGCATTCTTTCTACTGGAAGTAGTTCCCAAAAATTATCATTGTATTGCTGTTTTACCTCCGCAATTCCTTTATTCAAAGCAATTCCACCATTATACAAAATGTTGTCTTTGGTGCTTAATGCATGTGAATTTCTAGAAAGAAACGTGTTTCTCTTGGTGGAACATGCAATAAAAAAAAGGAGCAGTGCCGTAAAGATGAAATATTTAATAGTAGTGGTTTTCAAAGCAAAACGTTTAATGTTATAACGTAAAAAAGTCATAAATAGTATAACTAACTGGTAAAAATACGTTTCTTTTTGATATAGCAAAAAAATAAGCGGTAAGTTTTCATCATTACAGATAAATACCAACCGCCATTTTGTGTAAAGTGCTTTTTTAAACTGCAAAAAAGGTTTCCAATTCTTTCAACGTTTCGGGCGATGTTTGAATGTCTTTTACAATTTCTCCTTTGTTTAAAACAACTATTCGGCTACAAACCTCTACGGTGTGAACCAAATCATGCGAAGAAACCAG
>JAYVNT010000330.1:0-4447 GCA_043758285.1 Flavobacterium sp. | reverse complement strand
CCAATTCTGGGTTTATTGCACCAACTTTTTTTGCTACTAAATAAAAACTGGGTTTGGTTTTCCAAGCAGTATTTTGTGCAACTGCTCCGAATACCGTTTGCGAAGCTGGAGACTGTGTGGCAAAGATTAGATTTTGGTCTTTTAGGGTACAATCATTAGCAAATGCTTTTTGTACACCTTCTTTTGATAATGTAATAAAGCCATCGTTATTTACAAGGTAGCTTCCCAATTTTGTTGTTGGGGCTTTTTCGCTTAGTGTTGCAATGGTTTCGCCTTTCTCTGGCACAAGTGCGGCTATATACACTAACGCTTTTACCTTAGCAGAAATACCTGCTTCGCTAATTACAAAACCACCCCACGAATGCCCGACTAATATTACATCCCCTTCAGCACGGCTTATGGCTCTATTAGTTGCGGCTACATCATCTTCCAACGAGGTGGTAGCATTTTGTACTGCTATTACAGGATACCCCTCTGCCTGTAAAGCTACCGTTACTTTGTTCCATGCGCTACCATCCGCCCATAAGCCATGTACAAAAACGATGGTAGGCTTTTTCCCTTTCGGTTTATTTGTTTGTGAAAAGCTTTTTGTTGTAAGCAGGCAGATAATTGCAACTGCCATTACGCTCATTTTTTTTACTGTTTGTTTCATTTTTTATTTTTAACTCTTGATACTGTAAAGATGAAACGAATGGTTGGTTTATAGATTGGACAAACTTCTCTATAAGTTGTACTTTTTACCTTTAGTAAAAATTTTGAAAAGATTTTCTAAACTGAGCCGGAGTATATTTACTATGTACTGTAAAAAAGCGATTAAAATAGGCATCATCCACATAACCCAACTTGTAGGCAATTTCTTTTACACTATTATTGGTATGTGTTAAATATCTTTTGGCTTCAAGTAGTAGCCTATCTTTAATAATTTGGTTAGGTGTTTTGGCACTTGCAGTACTAATTTTTTTATTAAGAATTTTGGGCGTAATGTGCAGCATAACTGCGTAGTCTCCAACTGCATGTTTTTGGTAAAAATGTGTTTCAACCAATTGGCTAAACTTTCGCAAAAAATTTATATCCTCATTATCTATTTCACTGGTTGTTAGTCTGTTCTGTTTTTTATAGATACGCGTTGCAGTAATAATTATTTTTTTCAGTAAAATTCTCAGCATTTCTTCGGTTGCAATATCATCGCCTTCATATTCCTTTTTCACTTCGTTAAAAGTATTTACCATATCAGCCTTTTCCTGCTGAGATAAAACCACACTAGTAACATTAAAAACATTATTGAATAAAATTCCATCGCAAGAAACTTCCTTGTCGTGAATTTGTACACAATAAAAATCTTGATTAAAGTAAAGTATTACTGCACCCATTAATTTGTTGGCGGCAGGAAGCTGGTATTGTTGAACATTAGAAACGAAAAAAAGGCTGTCCTCTTTATACTGAAAGTCTTGAAAGTCTAAAGTAAATTTAGTATTCTTGGGTAAATAAATAATTTTTACAAATGCTGCTGTATCGTTGATGGTTTGTTCAATATTGGTGGAGTTAGTGATATTAATTAACCCAAATTTTTTGCTTAAAAATGTTTTTTGCATAGTAGGTTTTGTATAAAGCACAACGCTCAATTGCACGAAAGTTTTGTCGTACTTTTTCAGTTGTTACAGGTATTGGCAACGTCTTTCGAAGTATTGTAATCACTGCCGATTGAAAAACAAACGTACAAAATAAGTTACAAAGGTTTATCAAAATCCTTCAAAGCCAGAACAAATGCGCCAACGAAAGTATAAATATTGATTGTACATCCATCTGCCAGTATTTCTTAAATGCCATATTAAGAACAGTTATTTTTTCGCCAAATTAGTCCGTACTTCTTCTATTTTGTTTAATAATAAACCAGTAAGCTCTGCAATAGTCTGGTTATCAAAACCCCTTAAAATCAGTTTTTCAGCAAATTCAATTTGATTTTTTAGCCTTTCAGCCTCTTTGACTCTATCTTCTGCTTCAGATTTTAAAGAAAGGATTTCACTCGCTTTGTAACTTAAATATTCCATGTAGCGATTGTAACTATACTGGTCATGTTCGTTAAGTCTCATAAAATCCAAGACTTCGCCTGCTTGTTTTAGTCCTTTCGCATTAAATCCATCTTTTACTTCGCTATTTTTAAAAAAATAAATCCATTCGTCCAAACTATCCTGAGCCACGTTATTAAATTTATTGACTTTAATAATGTAATACTCCGGAAAAATGTCAGTTACACTTTCTTTCAAAAAAGCTGTCTGTTGTTTGGATGAAAGGGTCAATGTGTCGTGGTGGTGAAGTCCTTTGAAAACTGTTCCGCCTTTATAAACGTAATCTTGTCCTTGTCCGAGGTCGAAATAAACAATGTTGATTGAAATTATTTTCTTAATTTCGATGTATTCTTGTCCTAAACTAAAATTCTCTGTCAATGCTTTTGAAGCACCAAAAGCCATTCTTTGAAAATAATCTATTTCGTAGGTATTTTGAATTTCGATAATAATTAACTCATTTTTAGAGTTTTGTGTAAGTATGTCCACCCTATTAAACTTATCTTCTTCTGTTTCTTGATTACCTTCGCTCTCCAATATACGCTCAATACGAATGTCGTCAAAAAGCAATTCGCTTAAAAAACCCTCTAAAACACCGAAATTGGCTTTATTGCGCAATAGCTTCTTTACTGCCCAGTCAAATCGAACAAGTTTTTTGTGCATTGTTAAATTAAATTATCTGACGTAAAGATACTCATTTTTGGATTGATGTAATCAGCATAAATGGTCGTTTTATAAGTGTACCTAAAAGGCAGAACTTTGTGTAGAAACGTCTAACTGAAATCGTTGCCGATTAAAAATTAAATGTACAAAATAAGCTGTAAAGATCCGGCGATTGTTGTCAGCATCTACCTAAAAACAACAAAGAGCAGAAAGTTGATGTTTACAACGTCCAGCACAAATTGCATAAAACTCCAATTTAGCAAATGCCCTTCTAATAAATCAATCAAGATGTCAAATGTACAATAACCCAAAGTGATGATGCTGAAATAATAACCCACAAAATAACTCCTTGAATTAAAGGTTTTAGTCCGACACTTTGCAGCACTTTTCTGTTTAAGCCACATCCAATGAGAAATAAAGTCAAGGTCAAACCTGCTTTTGCAATTCCTGTTAAATAATGGTTGTATTGTTGAATAAATGGGATGTAAGTGTTCAATATCATTGCTACTACAAATAGACCTATGAAGTATGGAATTTTGATTTTTCCACTTTTGTTTTTAAATAGTATAGTGGAAAGAAAAGCTACAGGAATTATCCATAATGCTCTTGCTAATTTTATAGTCGTTGCAATTTCTAATGCTTGAGCGCCGTATTTACTCGCTGCTCCTACAACTGAACTTGTGTCGTGAATTGCTATAGCACACCATAAACCAAATTGACTTTGCGATAAGTTTAGAGAGTGTCCTATTAAAGGAAAAATAACTAACGCTACTGAATTTAAAATAAAAATTGTTCCTAAGGCTACCGAAATCTGTTTTTCTTCTGCCTTTATTACAGGTGAAATTGCTGCGATCGCACTTCCACCACAAATAGCTGTTCCTGCCGATATTAAATAGGATGTCTTTTTTTCGATTCTTAAAACCTTTCCCATAAAAAAACCAATTACTAATGTACCAACAATTGAAACAACAGTAAATAAAATTCCTTCCTTTCCTGCCTTCATGGCACTCGTTATATTCATTCCAAATCCCAGTCCGACAACAGATACCTGCAATAAAATGTGAGTGGCTTTATGATTTAAGTGTAAATAAGGATGTCCTACAAATTGGGCAATAATTAATCCTAAAAGAAGAGCAATGGGTGGTGTGATAAAAGGAGATAGACAAAATACTGTTGTCAAAAGAAAAATAACTTCTCTGGTAGTAATGCTTTTATCTAAAAATTTTGTTGTAGTTTTTTCTTCCACAGTATTCTTTAATTCAAATTTTGACACTCTTGTATTTGTTTTTTATCCGTGACACAATGAGGGTTTCCGCTAACGCTCAATTAGACGAAAGTCTTTTAGTACTTTTGGTATAGTTTTAGCCATTGGCAACTTCTTTTTAAATATTGAGGCTACTACCGATTAAAAAACAAAAGTACAAAGTTGATTGCAAAGATGCGGCGATAATTTTTTTTGATTGAACCTAATCGCAATAAAAAAGACGTTTAAAACTTCAGGTCACACTTACAAAAACAGCAGTTTTGGGCTGTGTTATTTCGTGTAGAGTTTTGCACTGTTCGATTTCAAGTATTCCTTGATTTGCTCAAAGTTCATATTTACTATTTCCAAAGATATTTTATCTTTGATAGTTCTAAAAGTCTTGACTGTATCAAATTCTTTTTCTGGCACTTGCTTTTTAATTTCAGTCTTCATACTCTAATATTTCTTTTGGTGAACG
>JAYVNT010000329.1:0-4459 GCA_043758285.1 Flavobacterium sp. | reverse complement strand
TAAGGACTTAAAATCCTGTATCTTCACGGATGTACGGGTTCAAGTCCCGTCCCGGGTACAAGCACAAAACCCCTGTAAAATCAGGGGTTTTGGCGTTTTTAGAAGGTAGTTTTAGGAGCTATTTTGATAAGTCGTTTTACCATTTTTTTTCGTGATATGCTGTTTTGATGTGCTGTTTTAGGAAAAACGTAGGATTAGTTTTGTTGTTTTATTTATATTTTGTTGTTTATAAACATACCTATTTGCTTGTAAATTGTTAGGTGGTATAACTAGTTATAGACAACAATAATATTTTAATAAATAGTAGACCAACGGGGCAGCCAATAACTATCATGAGAGACAAATTAAACATAAAGAAAATAAAACTCTTGATAAAATAATACCCAGCAGCTAACAGCACCTACCAAAAATGCGGGCGGACCGGCGGGGCATTTGCAAAAGCGGTAGACAAGTTTTTAATTTTCGCTTTGCAAATGTCCATTAAACATTGTATCATTGTTAGTAGCATTTCGGTAGACAACGGTTTCAAACCGCACTATTGGTAGCTGCAAAACGTTATAAGCCATTTTATGAGACTCGTTATTAATCAGACCGGACGCTTTCTTAAAGTCTTTAACTCCAAAGACCTTAAGACAGTAATTTATTCTGCTCAAATATTTCGCGACAGAAAAAAAGACTTGCTCAAAGTATTTAACGCTTCAGACACACTCGTTTCGACAATTCATCAAACAAATTATAATTTTTGGTTCCAGACAAACTGGGACTGTGAATACGAAATAAATCTTATTGAGAGTAAAACGAAGTATGTTGTTAATTGCATTAAATTTATAAAACGACATTGGACTGCTATTTCAGAAGACCAAAACCGCCAACTTGACTATTTCGGACACAACGGACACAAAAAATCAATATTTAATGCGGACACTCAAATTGCAGGGGTTGACAAAGACTTCATTCATTTATTTAATCGTGACACAATTTACATTGACATAAACAATAACGAGGACTCGTTGCTAATTTTAACTTTCACTCTTTTATTTGAACTTGACGTTGACAATGATGGTTCGTCTTTTACGCTTGACCTAGGTAATATTGGACAAGACAGAGAGTATAACAAAACTTGGAAGCCAAAATAAAAAACGGCTTATAACAGCAAGCAATTGCGCAATGCGGGTTTTCGGCGCATCGCAAAGCCAAGTTATTGTCCGGCCGATGCCGGAACTTTTTTTCATTTGGCTTTGCTAATAAACATTTGTACATTTAATAAACGTTTCGGCGGGCAGACACGGGAAGTTTCATAAACCGCACTTCGCAAGCTTGCAAAACGTTATAGTGCAATGGTTGCCGCTAAACGCACACCCAACACACATAAATTATTTTTTGCCGACCCACACGGGACAAATGTAGGAAGCACACAATACTCTGCCGGTCTCAAAAAAATAATTGCCGGACGCACGGCTTCTTATCACTAAACGTATCGCCCAGCGCTACCAGGGCTAAACATAACAGCGGTCTCGCGACCATTTTTTGCGCGTTTGCGCTTAAATACTTAACTTGGACTTAGCAAAAAACGGACGCAAGGCCGCAAAACGTTACAACAACAATCTTAATTAAGTGAAAGCGAATTAAATAAATTTTCTTTTAAACGAAGCAGTAAAAAATCGCACTTGCTTTCTCTAGATTTTTTTTCTTACACACAAGTTCATGTTATTTTGATATATTTATGATAAATATATTCACAAAAGATTAAGTAGATTTAAAAAATGAAAAAAACAAACTATTTATTCTTAGTATGCAATTTGGTGTTTTTTGTTAGCTTTTGTTTTTCGCAAACAAAAAAAATAGATTCGTTAAAAACATTAGTGAAAAATGCTAAAGAAGATACCAGTAAGGTAAAAATTTTAATAAATATTTCAACTAAACTAAATAATGCGGGCCAAAGAGATAGTGCCTTACACTACGCAAATACCGCAAAAAAATTATCAAATACACTTAATTATAAAAAAGGAATAGCGTTAGCATTAAATAATATTGCAATATTTTATTATAACCAAGGTGATTTTAAAAAATCGAAAGAAAATTATTATGCCGCCATTAAAATTTATGAAGAGCTAAATGACAAAAGTTATGTTTCTCAAATGTATAACAACTTAGGCTTAACTAATGTTGCAGAAGGGGATTTTTATAATGGATTAACTAATTTTTCTGCTTCTTTAAAAATTAGAGAAGAACTTAATAATAAATCTGCAATTGCTGAAAGCTATTTAAATATTAGTCAGATTTATTTTTTTCTTGGAAACTATTCCGAGTCTTTTAAAAAAGCTCTCTCTTCACTAACTATAAGAGAACAACTAAATGATAGTATTGAAATGGCTATGATATATAATACACTGGCTGTTATTAATGCCGAGCAGGGTAATCACAAAAAAGCCTTAGGTTATTTTTTAGATGCACTTGTTATAAATAAAAAATATAATAATGAATATGGTGTAGCTCAAAATTTATCTAATATTGGCAACATATACTCTATATTAAAAAATTACAATAAAGCCTTAAGTTATTTAACATCTGCTTTAGAGCTTGAAAAAAAAGTTGGGAATAAAAATAGTTCGGCAAACTTATACGGCAATTTAGGTGTTGTTTATTTACAAATTGGTAATTATTCCGAAGCATTAAAAAATCAGCTCAATTCTCTTAAAATTAATCGAGAAATTAATGATAAAGATGGCGAAACGGGGACATGTTTGAATTTAGCAAGTTATTATTTGAAAGTAAACAATAATAAATTAGTACAAATATACGTTACAAAAGCACTTACACTTTCACAACAAACACACAACATAAATAATACAAAGAATGCTTACAAAATTTTCACATTATTAGATAGTTTAACGAATAATTTTAAAATGGCATTTGAACATCATAAATTATTTATAATATACCGCGACAGCCTTTTTAATGAAGAAAACACAAAAAAAGTTATTCAAACACAAATGCAGTATGAGTTTAACAAAAAAGAAACAGAATCTAAATTAGAGCAAGATAAACGTAATGCCATTGCTAAAGCCGAAAGTAAAAAGCAAAAAATGGTTTTGGTACTTATTTCTTGTGTATTAATTTTAGTACTAATCTTTGCTATTTTTACCTATCGCAGTTATTTACAAAAACAAAAAGCTAATGTATCAATACAGCTACAAAAGGATATAATTGAAGAAAAGCAAAAGGAAGTTTTGGATAGTATAAGGTATGCCAAACGTATACAACAAAGTTTATTACCAACCGAAAAGTATATTGAACGAATATTAAAAAGATAAAAACATAAAATTTTAAAACCGAAGCGCATCGTTTGTAGTGTTCCGATTAGTACTTTTGCAAAAGTAGAACCTTAATAAATTGAAAAACAATATCTTAGAAAAATAAAACAAAACATTGGCGAAGGTAATTTACCTTCGCTTTTTAGTTTACAGCGTCGCAAAAGGCTTTTAGTAAGGATTATGTAAATCATAATGTTCAAATTAGTGCTTATCAAAAAATTATTAAAATGACTTGTCAAAAATGTAATTCTGCTTGTATAAAAAAAGGATTTAATAAAACTGTTCAACATTAGTTTTGTAAAAACTGTAAAAAGCATTTTTCAGGCAATTTATATAAATAAATTGTGTAACACCGAAGATGAAAAAATGATTGTAAAATTAAATAATGAGGGCGTTGGCATTAGTAGTACTGACAGGTTATTAAAAATTAGTAAAAGCAATCTAGTAAATAAAAAAAATAGCAAGTGAAATAGTAAAACCTTTGCTACAGAACACCAACAAGAGTATGAAGTAGATGAACTCCATACAATTATTGGCTGTAAAGAAAATCCGTGTTATATAGTTTATGCATTAAATAAAACATCTAAACAAACCGTAGCACTTAATATTGGTGGGCGAACGAAAGAGGTTATAAGATCTGAGAGCATACAGGGTGGAAATCCAATTTCTTTAAAAATGGCATCTACTTGCTTTATAGAATAATACCGCCGCAGTTTTTTTCCAATGATGGTTTCATAAGTAATAATGTTTAAACAATCGGTAACAAGCAAAGGATAAAAATCGACGGCAATTTTTATCGCTTGTTTGTTTTTAATTTCAATTAAAAAAACACAACAATCAAATGTAATAATTTAATCTTTTTTGTATTGCTATAAATTGTAGTAGTTAATAACTTTAATTTATAGTATTTTTAAGCTCTTGTTTTGCTGTTTTTGTAAATTAAAAATTTAGCCAAAAACGCAAAAATGAAGTATAATCTAAGTATAATCTAAGTATAATTAGTGCATTCTAATAGTATAATTTAAGTATAATCTAAGTATAATCAGTGTATAATCATAATGGAATCAACGGATTGGGAGTATAAAGCGAATAGTGCTCTTAAAAAAGAAGCCTTAAAAGAATTTGTGAATTGGACAGAGCAGGAC
>JAYVNT010000328.1:0-4473 GCA_043758285.1 Flavobacterium sp. | reverse complement strand
TAGACGCTTTGCGAACACGCAAATATCTTTGCTTCTGGTTCAAAATGCGACATTATAATTTGTTGTTTTGTAGTTAGTTAGTTGTGTGTCATTTTAACGAGGTGCAAATTTAGAAATTAAATTCAACTGGGAAAGGATATTTTTAACTATTTTCTTTAGAATCTGATTTAAATTTCTAAATTTGCAACGTGTTAAAGGAATTGGTTTTTTAATAAAAATCAATTTATTGCGTTGAAATATTTATGTTTCAATGTCTGCTAAGCCCGGATGGCGGAATTGGTAGACGCGCTGGTCTCAAACACCTGTGGGCAACCGTGCGGGTTCAAGTCCCGCTCCGGGTACTTTAAAAACCTCTAATGATTTTATTTAGAGGTTTTTTATTTACGTTTTTTCCAAGATTTAGCCGAAAAAAGTCATTTGTAATTGACTACACAAATAATCTTTTTTTATAAACTAAATAAATGAGTTTATTTATTCGTCTTTGTATATATAAACATGAATTTTTCCATTTTCATCTGTATACCCTCGGAACATACCAGTTGTATTAAATTGCATAGTTATATGTCCTTTGGGGTCAATGGCAATCATTCCGCCTCTTCCTTTTATTGCTGTTAGTTTTTTAATTACACGACTTACGGCTTTTTTGAGTTTTACTTTTCTGTACTCCATTATTGAGGACACGTCATGTGCGGCAACAATTCTTATAAAATCTTCGCCGTGACCAGTGCAAGAAACGGCACAAGTTTTATTATTAGCGTAAGTACCTGCGCCAATTAATGGTGAATCACCAATTCTATCATAATTTTTATTTACAATTCCACCAGTTGAAGTACCAGCGGCAAGATTACCGTATCTGTCCAATACTACACATCCCACAGTTCCATATTTATCAGTAGAATTGTTCATAGGTTCATTCATTCCAGATTTGTTATCGTGGTCAAGTTTTGTGTTTTTCGAATCCCTAACTTTAATGAATTCATCCCATCGGGGCTGATAGAAAAAATAGGAAGTGTCTACTATTTCAATATCGTTTTCCTTTGCAAATTTTTCGGCACCTTGACCACACATAAAAATAAACTTGGATTTATTTAAGATTGCTTTGGCGGCACTTATAGGGTTTTTTATAGTTCGAACATTTGCTACCGCACCTGCATCTAATGTTTTCCCGTTCATAATAGCTGCATCCATTTCATTTTTTCCATCATGATTAAATACAGAACCTTTCCCTGCATTAAACAGTGGTGAATCTTCTAAAATTTTTATTACTGCTTCAACAACATCAACAGCTTCTGCTCCATTAGATAGCATATCATAGCCTATTTGAATTCCTTCTCGCATTTTTGCTTTATATTCTTCTTCTTTTTCAGGAGTTAGATTCTTTTTTGCCATATTTCCTGCTCCTCCATGAATGGCTATACTAAAATTTTTATTCATACTTAGAGCTGTTTTAACTTGTTCTTTTTCTTGAGAAAATATTGACTGACATATCAGGAATACAACAAAGATGAATAAATTTTTAAAATTTCTCATTTTCTTATTTTTTTAATAAAACACCTTATCTTCGATGATACAAACTTAAATTTACTTTTAATTTACCAATCAAACTAAGTTTTTATAAAGTTATTATAAGTCTACTTTCATATCGTATTTTAGTTGTTGATTTTTATTTCTATCAATTACTAAAATCGTATGATTGGATTTAAAATCTTCTAAAATGGAAATAATTTTTTTAACTAAAGTGTCGTCCAATCCTTCAAAGGGTTCATCAAGCAAAATTATATGTTTATTGGTTAGAAAAGCTCTGGCAAACATCAAAACTTTACGTTGGCTATACGATATGTTTTTTCCGTTTTCAAAAATATGTTCGTCTAATATAGTTTCTGTTTCATTCTCTTTTGCATATCCTAATTTCTTCAACATCTCAAATGCTGGCACACGGTTTTCCTGTTTGCGACTATAGGTAACGGTTTCAAAAACAGTTTTTCCAATCAATGGAAATTCATCTGATAGAATGGTAATGTTTTTTCGAAGCAACAGTTTACTGAACTTATTAATATTGATATTTCCAACTGATATTTCGCCATCATTGCATTGATACAATCCCATAATAAGTTTGAACAAAGTGCTTTTCCCACTTTGGTGTTCTCCGGTAATAAGTACCGTGTTATTGGGAGGAATTGTAAAAGAAAGATTTTGTATAACATTTAGCCCTTTTTCAAATGAGAAGCTTACATTATTAAAAGCAATACTATAGTTTGTGATGTTTTTATCTTCATCATTAGTATTGATTTCTTGTTTGGCGTTATACACTCTTAGCAATTTTGTGAATGAAACATCTCCGGCTTGCCATATAAAGTTAACACTAAGTATTCTTTTCAGTACAGGCATCACATTGATAATGGTCATGATAAAAGTAACTAAATCGTGTGCATGTATTTTATGATGAGAATGTTTCATATTGTAGGCCACATATAGTATTATGGCTAACATGCTGTATAACATAAATGGCAGTAATGCATGAATAAAGGAATATAGACGGTAATATCTTTTTCCTAATACGTATAAATCTGTTGACCCTTTGATGTATTTTTCTTTTTCAATATTTTGTCTGTTAAATGCTTTAATCGTTAAAAGAGAATTAAGACGCGAAGAAACAAAGGACAAATTATTAGAACGTCTGTTTCTTCTATAGATAGTAAGAACCTTTAGTTTTTTATTCAAATAAAGAATAGAAAAGAAAATTAAAGGATAAGAAGCTAATAGGATAAGGGTGAGTTGCATATTATATATTGCCAAAACCGCCAATCCTAAAACAAGATGCAAACAATCGTTTAAGAATGAAATAATTCCTTTTGTTAAATAATGTTGAATGGCCGACAAGTCTCCACTATAGCGTAAAAGATACAAACCAGTTTCTTTTTTTTGATGCACCTCCAGTTTTACATTGAGTTGTCGGGCAAAAAGGCGTTCTCTTATGCTTTTGGCAAATAATTCGGCACTAATACCTAAATAATACCGCATTAAGAAATCGAAGAGAAATTTTAATAGTATTAAAATTCCAAAAGTGATAAAAAAGATGCTAACACCAGTGATGTCTCCAAAAAGCACATCAAACATTTTTCCTCTAGTTGAATGTTGATGCAAGGCAATCTGGTAATATTTACCAATAAAAACGGGGATTAAAACAGAAGCGATAATACTGAAAACACCAAAAATGAAAGAAGCAATAATGACACCTCGATTGTTTTTAATAAATTCAACAATGATTGATTTTTTAGTTTGCATTTTCCTTTGTAAAGCAATCTATGGATTCTCCTGTCATTAGTTCTTCTATGGTCAACACAGGAATATTTGTTCTGTCTTCTACTTCTTGAATTAAAAGCGGACTCATTGTAAACACACCACTTAATACGGAGGGTTTTACACCTAGTTTGCTCAGAAAATCTATTCCATAAAATACTGCAAGACTATCTCCACAAGAAAAAATGATTTTGTCAATAGTACCCATAAATGCTGTATCTCTTAACAAAAATTCTGTTTCTCTTTGTAATAATCCATCAGCAATTTCCATTACGATGAAATCAGGTTTTGATGGCTCTAATTTATGAAGTAAAGTCTGGTAAAGGTTTAATAACGCCTGTTTTGCACACATATAAGTTGACGGAAAGCCAGCATCAGTAAAATCTACCGTAGTATCAGCACCGCAATCAAAGACTAAATCCATGTCTTTGGTGAAGCAAGTTCCGGTCAGTTTTATAAATGCTACATTTTTACCAGTCGTTTTTAATCCACGTGCTAAATAAGCTGCAGTGGTGGTTTTTCCACTATCCATCGATGAACCTATAGATAAAATTACTTTTGCGTTATTTGGGACTTTCCCGTTAAATATAATTTCTTTCGAGGCAAGATATACAGTATTAATTATTTTCCCTTCCTCATCAACAGCGTAGCCAACCAATTTAACGCGTGTTGCAGGAATATGCTTGAAATTAGCATGTTTTGATTTTAATATTCCTATAGCACCTCCAGCAGCTAAAATATCTAAAATTTCTGTTGGCTTATCAGGAACATATCCTTCAAACTGTTCTGTTGCATATCGATTGGCAAAGGCTGCCATAATTAGATCACCTTCCACTATAGTCATTATTCTTTTAGACTCAGATTGTAAAGTATAATGTTTCCCTAGCGTTAAAACCTCAAAAACAGCAACATCTCCTGTCTTAGGTGTATAAGTATCATTTTGACTTTTATCAATATTGAAATTTTTAATTTCTCGGCAGATTATAGTTTTTTTTATCTTGGATATCATAATGTTTTAATTTAAAGTTGGGGAAAAATGAATCTGTAGGTTAATTAATAAGGATTTTTTTGAAATCTAGCATTTGTGTTCCATTAAAAACTTGTAGGATATAAGTTCCTGCTTTTAGATTTTCAACATTCAATTCAAATATGGCTTGCAGCGGTTTCTCAGTA
>JAYVNT010000327.1:0-4474 GCA_043758285.1 Flavobacterium sp. | reverse complement strand
CAAGGTTGATGGTTTTTTTATGAAATTTATCGATGGATTCTCAAGGTGCTTTTTTTCCTCAGTAGCATTTATCACTGTAGATATAATAAATGTATGCAAATTAGGAGCAGTCCCACTTTCTTCAAGTTTACCTACTACTTCTACTCCATTGAGAAATGGCATATACATATCTATAAGTAGTATGTCAGGGATGTTTTTTTTTGTAATGATTTCTTCAATAACATCCAACCCTGAATTATAACATCCAATTAGCTCAAATTTTTCATTTGCATTAAATAAAAATTTCAAAAGCTCTCTGTCATCTTCATCATCATCTGCAATAATAATTTTTAAAGTTTTAGTATGTTTCATGACATAACATAAAGTAATATGATTTTACGTTCTCAAATTTCTGATATAGAAATGTTTAATTTGTTATATAAATTTAAATTCTATTTGTATAATTAAGAGATTTATCTTTATTGGATTCAACTACCATTTTTCGATTGAAATTATATAAAATATCAAATAAAATGTATAAAGTAATCAATTATAATAATTTGAACTTTATAATGATTTACAAATAAACTTTATTAATTTAAAACAATCATTATGGACATAATTAAAACTATTGAAGAGTTTTTTGGTTTTGGCGAAGAAAGTGCCGAAGAGAAAGACATAGTTAAAGTGCCAAAAAAATCTATTTCAAAAAAAAGCGCAAGTATAACTAAAGTTACCTCTGCAAAAACAGTAAAAAAGTCGGCTACACCTGACGCAACATTAAGCACCGCTAAAGCAAAAAAAAAAATCTACAGCTACGAAGTCAACCAAAACACCTAAAGTAAAAGCTGGTACTACAACTCAAGTTAAAAAAACTACTATTTCCACTACTAAATCTGCAATTGCTGATTCATCAAAGAAAATTGCAACACCAAAAAGGACAGTAGCATCTAAGATATAAAAATATGAAAGTAGATTGCAATTTCCATAATTATAGAAATACATTATAGAAATTGCGATTTTTTAAATTTGTAAAATCATAAAAAAAAGCCACCTTTAATTATTATACTAAAGGTGGCAAGTTGATATTTGATAACAGGGTTAGCTATTATAATATCAACATTTTTATTGGTTTTTTACTATTTTTTTTTCAAACTATTTGTGTTTATAAATATAACCAATTTTTTTGAAATAATTTTTTACTAGGTTTTATTTTTAATGTATCGATATCTAAAAATCTAATTTCAACCCAGGTGACCAAGGTTTTATCCTTTCAACCAAGCGGAATTTAATTTTTCTTTTGAAGTTTCAGTTAATTTATATCCATCTATTTCGTCAAAATCTAATTTTACATTACCCTTGATGTTTTGTTCCGTTCCTTCTCTTTTAAATTTAACACTTATTATATCATCTTGTTTCCAGTTTTGACTTTCAACAATCAAGTCGTAGATGTTATCAAGATTGTATGGTTTGTTATTTATTTCAACAAGTATATCTCCACCTTTTAATCCCAAACCTTTCATGAAATTGTTGAGTTCTGTACTTGGAATTACGATGATTTCTTTTGTTTTTGGATCAACTGTTATGTAAGGTGTTGATTGGTCTTTTAAAAATGGATTTACTGGCGCTTGAACTTTTGTTTTCGTTACACCCATTTTGGCAAAATAAACATCATAAGGAATTGGGGTTTTTCCTGAAACATAGGTATTTATAAACGCTCCCACTTCGGGATAAGTCAGCGCTGTTATTTTACCAAAAAGTTCGTCATCGTTAAAAGGTTTGTTTACACCATATTCTTTTGATAATTTTTTCATTAAATCTAATATTCCTCTTTCGCCGTTGCTTTTTTCGCGGATGATGATATCGATACACATCCCTATTAATGCGCCTTTTTCGTATACGTTTAAGTATTGATCTTTATATGGTGCAACCAATACATTGGCACTCATTTCTGTAAATGGCATTGTGTCATTCAAAGAGGATGCGTTGGTTATCTTAACAGTCATTCTTTGGTAAAATTCGTCAGCATCGATTAGTCCTTGGTTTACTTGAAATAAATTAGCAAAATATTCGGTTACGCCTTCGTACATCCATAAATGTTTGGACATTTTTGGGTTGGTGTAATCAAAGTATTGAATTTCTTTAGAATGGATACTCAAAGGGGTTACGGTGTGAAAAAATTCATGCGACACTACATCTTTTAGTTGCTCAGCTAAAGCTTCTGTTGTCATAACTTCTGGAAAGACAACTGTTGTAGAAGTCTGATGTTCTAAGGCACCAAAACCCTTGGCATCGTTTTTTTTCATATCGGATAGATATAATAAAACGGTGTATCTTTTATTGGTATTTATAGAGCCCAGAAATGCTTTTTGGGCACGCATTGTTTTTTCTAAATCGGGCAATAATTCTTTTGCTGAATGGGTTCCGTTTGGCGAATAGACGCTAAACAAAATTTCCATTCCGTCAACGGTGAATTTTTCAGAATCTGATTTGGCATACATAACAGGATTATCGGTCAAATCAAAATAGCGTGTTGCCTTGAAGGTATCAACTGTATCGCTTTTGTCTGTATCTAGTAAAGATGAAGCGCCTAAAAGATTGACGGGATGGAGTATGGTTAGATTATATGGCATCTCTGTTAGCTGAATTTTATCTTCAAAATAGCCCACAAAACCGTGATTGTTGACTACGAAATTCTTGCCTTCCAAGATGTTTGTCCCTGCTGGTGAGAAGATATCGTCTTTGCCAAATCCGCTTCCTTTTTCGGAATCGAAAGTATCGTTTACCCAATAGGTGATTTTTGTTAGTGATTTAGAATTAGAGATTTTCCATGAATTATCGTCAACTTTTGTGGTGACTATTTCTTTTCCATTGTTATCAAATGCTTTTAAACCGTCTACTAATTTTCCGTAATTATCAGCGGAATAGGTTCCAGGAACTGTTTTTGGCATGTGAAAAACAATGTCATTGGAGGTAAATGTTGGTGGTGTTATGGTGACCATAACTTTATCGTTTTTTACTTTGTTTAAATCGATGATTACGTTTACTTGGTTAGAAGTTAAATTGCGTTTAACTTGGTCTTTTGCTGGAGATTTTGCTGAATGTTTCTTTTGTGCAGTTGCAGTATAGTTGAAAAAAGACAAAACAAAAAGGGCACTTAGGATTAGTTTTTTCATTGCTAAAGTTTAATTGTTTTTTTGAATAAGTCCTCAAAAGTAATTATTAGTTACAATCTACAATGATTTTATGAATTGATTAACTAAAATGGCGCACAAAAAAACTCTTGTTGGACAAGAGTTTATGGTTAATCAAATTTATTTTTGATGTAGTATTTGCTGTTTAAATCATCGTCAAAATCGTTGAAAAATGGTTTTGATTTTGGCTTACTTCCTAATGCTTTCTTCTTCCAAAGCTCAAAATTATCTTTAGATAATCGTTTACGCATCAACTCTGTAACTTCGTTTTCTGTAAGTCCAAATTCTTCTTTTAGTACTTCAAAAGGTTTTCGTTCCTCTTGTGCCATACTGACAACTCGTTCTAATTCTTCTGTATTAAATTCAACTAGTTTACTTTTTTTCATTTCTGTAAAAGCAATTTTTTATTAAATGATAAATGTTAATTCGATTATCAATATTCGATTATCAATATTAGTGAAAAAATGAATTAGTTTTTCAAAAAAATAATGTTTTGAAAAAATTAAGCATTTGGAGAACGATGTTTCTGAAAAGGAATAGCCAAGAGATTGGATAATTTGTTGTTTTCTTCTGGTTTCATGTGGGTATCAATACCATAAATTATTTTTTCTCTATCCAATGTTTTTAAAGTACCAAACAACCTGTCCCAAACGGAGAAAATATTACCATAGTTACTATCCGTATACGGCAAAACGTAATGATGGTGCACTTTGTGCATGTCAGGAGAAACGATGAAAAAGCTCAATATTTTATCAAGCTTTTTAGGCAAAGTGATATTGGCATGATTGAATTGTGTGGCAACAACGGATAAGGTTTGGTACAAGAAAACCAGCCACATTGGGCAACCAATAAGCAAAACGCCAAGTGTCGTAAAAACAAATCGGATGAGACTTTCGCCCGGATGATGCCGGTTTGCAGATGTTGTATCAATCCAAGTATCGGTATGATGTATCAAATGAAAACGCCACAAAAACTTCACTTTATGTTCTACCCAATGCACCAAATACGCGCCAATTAAATCCAAAAGTAACAGACCAATAATGATGTCAATCCAAATAGTAAACTTGGGTAACCAATGTAAAAGTCCAAAATGATTTTCATCCGACCAATTAGCTGTGAAAAGTAAAACCAACGCCAAACAGAAATTCACAACCATCGTTGTAATTGTAAAAAAAATATTAATTCCAGCGTGTTGCCATTTATTATAATTGAATTTGAATAAAGGTACTGCGCTTTCTAGTAACCAAAAAAATGAAATTCCACCAGCCAAAATCAAAGCTCTGTGTGAGGATGGAATGGAA
>JAYVNT010000326.1:0-4489 GCA_043758285.1 Flavobacterium sp. | reverse complement strand
GTTTTCATAGTGTTGTTTAATTTTTATTAGTAAAGTTATTTAGAATAAGCATATAAATTCTTGTAATTATTCACACAAACAATTGCTATCCCACTTCGCGAATACCTTTCAAGAGCAACCAACGCATGAAAATCTTTTCGCTATCCGGAGTTGAAACGGCTTGAAATTTTGGTGCCAATAGTGTTCCCACCACAAAAGCGGTAATAGGGATGAACAGTCCCGTTAAGTTGGTATATTTTGCAATCAAGAAACGAAACAAAATGAATAGAATTGCAAAACAGATAAGATTATAAAGGAATGCTTTTACTTTTTTTGACATGATTATTTTAAATTACGAATTAAATTAATTTGGTTATATGTTTATTCGGTGATTTGTAAAAAAACAAGAATCAAATAACCGAATCCACAGATAACCGATTATTATTATTTCTTCTTCTTAGTTTTTTCTTTGACTTTCACTGTGGCTTTGTATAAAGGAATAAAATAGGAAACGGTATAATTAAACCCAACACCAAAACTACCGTTATAAGTTCTATTATAACCAGGAATATAGAGATTATCAAAATTGTCAGGTAGTTTTTGAGAAAGCAATCGGTTTAATCTAAAGCTGAAACCCACAAATACGTTTTTAAACACTTCGGCTTTCATACCCGCAACCAACTCTATCCATTGTGCTGATAGACCCTCAAATTTTTCTCCTGAAAGAATAACGGGAGATTGTCCAAAATACTGATTGGAATTATAAATAGAATAACTGTTGAGCGTTTGGCTAAAACTACTCACACCATAACGCAAACCCACAGAAATAATGTTTTCCATGTTGCCCCAATTCTGGAAAGAATTATAATCAAAACCTACTTTAAAATAAGTTCCTTTAGTAGTAAAGTTGAGCTGTTTGTCGTCAACGGTTTTGTTTTCGTTACCAATTTCAGCCGCCAAATAATGTCTTCGGGTAAGACGATAATCGCCAACGAGTTCTAACCCACGATAGTCTTTTTCATAAAATGAACGCGTAAGTTTGAACAAATCAACACCGACACGCAAACCATAGCGCTCTTTTTTCGGTGGAATGCTGTCTTTTTTGATAGTCGTTTTCTCTTGTGCATTGCCAATAAATGAAAGCAACACAAGGGCAATACTAAAAGTAAATCTTGATATGTGTTCCATTTTCGGTGGTAATAGCATTTGTTTGTATGTTGATGTCTTGTATCCAAAAGTTATTTGGCGTTGTCACATCTGATTTCACAACACCAGTTGGAACATTATCCAAAGTAAAAATAGTTTTATAACCACAAGCTCTTGATAAAAAGACATTTTGGGTGGTGTAATTAAATTCAAGAAAGTCTTCATTGGGAGGAACTGTTGTTCCTGTGCTGTTTAGTATAAAGCTATATTTGGTGGTGGTGTCAGCAATTTTTAAAGGCAACTTGATTTTGCTCACGCTGTTAAATGTTCCTAAATCAACTGTTTGTCCCACTTCTCTAACTTTTAAGTTTAAAACTGTTTTCAAGCTAGCTGGATTAGAAATATCATAAAACTCAATTACCAATCGTGGTGTGGTTTCTTCCGAACAAATGTCATCCTTCTCACAACTACAGAAGCTTAAGGCAATCAATAATAGAACTAGTATTTTTTTCATAAAGTTTCTGAATTCTAACTTCTTTTCTCCAAAAGTACAACATTTTCCACATGATGCGTTTGCGGAAACATATCTACAGGTCGCACACGAGTAACTTGATACATCTCATCCATCAAAGCCAAATCCCTTGCTTGCGTTGCCGAATTGCAACTCACATAAACGATTTTGGCAGCGCCAATTTTTAATAATTGTGCTACAACATCCTTATGCATTCCGTCTCGTGGTGGATCAGTGATGATAACATCTGGTTGTCCGTGCTGCGCAATGAAATCATCGTTAAACACGTTTTTCATATCGCCAACAAAGAATTCGCAATTGGTAATGTTGTTGCGTTTCGCATTTTCATTAGCATCAACAATCGCTTCGGGAACAGCTTCTACACCAATAACTTTCTTCGCTTTTTTCGACACAAACTGCGCAATGGTTCCAGTGCCTGTATATAAATCATACACCACTTCATTACCCGTTAAGCCTGCAAAGTCTCGTGTTATTTTATACAATTCAAACGCTTGTTCTGAGTTGGTTTGGTAAAACGATTTAGCGTTAATACTGAAATGCAACCCTTCCATTTCTTCCAGAATATAATCTCGTCCTTTGTAAAGCTTGATATCTTGGTCGTAAAGCGTATCGTTGGCTTTGCCGTTGATAACATATTGCAGTGATGTGATTTGTGGAAACGTTGCGTGGATAAAATCCAACAACAATTCGCGTTGTTTTTTGTTTTCTTGAAAGAACTGCAGCAACACCATGATTTCGCCAGTCGAAGCGGTTCTAATCATCAGCGTACGCAGCAACCCTTCGTGGTTACGCGCATTAAAGAATGGCATGTCGTGTTCGGTGGCAAAACGTTTGATTTCATTACGAATGGCATTTGATGGATCTTCTTGCAAGTGGCATTTTTCGATGTCCAATATCTTGTCCCACATTCTCGGGATGTGAAAACCAAGTGCCGGTTTTTTACTCAAATCGATATCGTCTGACTGAATTTCTTTTTCAGTTAACCAACGCGTGTCCGAAAAACCAAATTCCATTTTATTTCGGTAGAAAAACTGTTTGGCTGAACCCAATATTGGTTCAAAGCCGGGCAATTCAATTTTACCGATCCGTTTTAGGTTGTTATAAACCTCTTGATTTTTGTAGAACAACTGTTTTTCATAATTCATATTTTGCCATTTGCAACCGCCACACGCACCAAAGTGCTTGCAAACAGGTGCAACTCTATCAGTAGAATAGTTATGAAACTTGATGGCTTTGCCCTCAAAATAAGACTTCCGTTTCTTTAAAGTTTGCACATCTACAACATCGCCAGGAACGACGTTTGGTATAAAAATGACTTGCCCTTCGGGTGCTTTGGCTACCGATACGCCTTTGGCACCAGCATCAAGAACAGTTATGTTTTCAAAGATGATTTTGTTGGTTTGCTTTCTTCCCATGGGGCAAAAATAAGTTTTTATATCTTTTAGAACCAAAAATATATTGATTCCGTAGATATTTTATTAGTTACAATAATTAGATTTGCAATTATTTTTTTCTAAACAAAAGACAAGACAAAACCTATTTAAACATGAAACTTTACAACACTCTATCCAAAATTAGCTTTCTAAAAAAGAGTTACACGTATAAGTTTTTTTTTGTTGCATTTATAGGAATCCACATTCCGTTAATTGGATTAATTATTATGTTAGTTTTTAATAAGGGAAAGTTTTCAGTACAAACGGTATTGCTATTTACGCTAGTTTTTACATTGTTGGCTTCATTTGTAACGCTTTATGTTATCAACAAATTGATTGAACCCATTGATGTGGCTTCTAAAGCTTTGAGTAAATATCGAAGAAAAAGAGTTGTTCCCAATTTGCCACTACGCTACAAAGATGAAGCGGGACGATTATTTTACAACGTTCAAAGAACCATTAATGACAACGAAAGTTATCTAAACCAAAAACAAGACATGGTTACGCTGCTTACCCATGATATGAGGAATTATGTTTCTCATCCTAAATCATTGGCACTGTTATTACTCGAAGAAACCGACATAAAGGAAGTCCAAAAAATAAGCGAACAGATAGTAAAATCGTCTGATAATCAATTAAATTTTTTAGAATCATTTTTAGATTTCTTGCGAGAGGAAGATGTGCTTTCTAAACTAGAACTAGAGGTCAATACAATAAACCTATCTACTGTTTTAGAAAAAATTGAAGGTGAGCTTGGTGCAAAGCTTCAAGAAAAAAACATAGTGTTAAGAAAAGAAATTGGATGCAAAACGGCAGATTTGCTAGTTGACGAAATACTGTTTTCTAGAGTAATTTTCAACTTGCTACACAATGCTATAAAGTTTTCTCATGCTGATAGTGAGGTCAACATAAATATAGTTTCAAATAAAGGATATTTAGAAATAAAAGTAAAAGACAACGGCATCGGTTTTAACGATTATCAAAAAAAACACCTCTATTCTAAGTTTTCCAAAATGTCGCGCAAAGGAACTTCTAATGAGGAGTCTTTAGGCATAGGATTGTATCTTTGTCGTCAAATAGTAACCAAATTTAACGGCTATATTGATGCCTACAGCGATGGTGAAAATAGTGGTGCTATTTTTACTGTTGGTTTCAGGATTGAGAAATAAAGAGCATAAAGAGGTGAAAAAATCTTTAAGAAGGCGATTTGTTTTCGGTTGAATCAAAATTTCTCAAAAAAAACCAACTTATAACTGGTACTCATAGTTGTTGATAAGGTAATGCTGCTTTGCATAAGAACGGCTCATATCTTTGTTTCTAATTCAAATATAATAAAAATACCTTTGATGAATTACTAACCAATAAACAAGACAAAGTTGCCAAATTGTGCTACGGCTAG
>JAYVNT010000325.1:0-4492 GCA_043758285.1 Flavobacterium sp. | reverse complement strand
TCAATTTCTTAATAACAGGTAAAACTGTTTTCTTATTTAGAATATCGATAATATTTTGAATTTTCAAAGAACTCTGATGTTGCAACGCTTCATAAATTAAAAACTCGTCATCCGTAAGCAAAGTTTCGTCAAAAAAGGTGTCATTATTTTTAGAAATAATCGTTTCGCTTTCGAGCAACAATGCCGAAGGTAACGCGCCACGGTACACATCGCCAATGTTGCACATATAATAAGACGCAATCCAAAACCAATGATTGATTTGGAATTCGTTTACAATGGGTTTTTCGTCTAGGATTTGGTAGATTTCTTTAGCTTCATAAAGCGTTGGAGCCGTTTGATGCAAATCGACAACCAGCGCGGTATAAATTTTACTTTTTCCAAACGGAACTGCAATTCGCATTCCTTTTTTTATAAAAGCATATTCTACTTCCGAAACCTTATATGTGAAAGTTTTAGGAAGAGAGAGAGGGACAATAACTTCAATAAAATAATGCATTCAATAGTGTACTATTTTTGTCTAATCCAGGTTTGTGATCTTCCAAAGAGTGGAATGCCGATGTAACCGCGAACGATGAGCTTGTCTTTTCCGTCTAAGGTAATTTTGCAATGGTATTTTTTTCCGTTTTTAGGATCTACAATTTTTCCACCATCATATATACCATCATTTTTGGTCAATCCTTTTATGATAACCAATCCTAAAATTGGCTTGTTTTTATCATCACCTTCACACTTCTCGCATTTTTGATGCCTGTGCTCTTGCTCAAAAATTTCAATAATCCTTCCATAAACTTTACTTTTATGCTCATAAATCTCAACCATACCTTTTTCCTTGCCGGTTTCATCATCAATTGTTTTCCATTTTCCAAAAACAGTCTGTGAAAAACCGATTTGAACGAGCAGCAAAAAAGCAATTGTTAGTATAGGTTTCATAGCATTTGGGTATCTATTTCTTTTTGTTTTTCGCTTCTGATGTGATGAATAGAGGCATTCAAATCAAATCCTAATAGCAAAACTATAGAATTAATCCAAATATAGAACATAACCACTAATAAAGTCCCAATAGAACCATAAAGTTCATTGTATTTTGAAAACTTGATAACCCAAATTCCAAAGAAATAAGAAGAAATAATAATCAAAATAGTAGTAACCACAGAACCTATAGAGATAAGCGCACGTTTTTTATCATGCTTAATGCCATATTTAAACAGTATCGATGTTGCTATTAATATCATCAGAATAACAAAACCATATCTTCCCATTTCTATCAAATGAATTTTATCCGATAAAACATCTTGAATTTTTGTTTTTTGGATAAAAACCTCAAAGATTACAATTGCTGCAACGGTTATTAATAGCAAAATAGACAATAGTATTGACAATCCTAATGCCACAACATATTGTCTAAAAAACCTTCGTTTCAAGGATACATGAATGTGATGCGCACTTTCAAATCCGCCAAGAATAGCGTTTACACCATTAGTCATTAAAAAAATTGCCATCACAAAACCAGTCGACAATAATCCGCTATGGCTGTTATGCAAAATATCGTTGATGATTTTATAAATAGCATCATAGGTTGTTGGCGGAACACTTTCTTTCACAAAATCTAAAAAATCTTCTTGAAATCCTTGTATCGGAATGTAAGGAATAAGATTCAGTATAAAAAGCGCAAACGGAAACAACGCCATAAAAAAACTAAATGCAATGGCAGTTGCCCGATAAGAAATATCACCCTCAATAATTCCATAGAAATACAAATCGAGCAATTCATACAACGACATACCATGTAGCCACGGCAATTTTATTTTCCTCAAGAGATAAACAACCTGCTTTACAACAGGAAGTTTTGTGAACGTATTTTCTACCTCTGTTGCCATTTAAAATGCTTTTAAACTTAAATCCATATTATGAACCGAATGCGTCAAAGCACCACACGAAATATAATCAACGCCACATTCGGCATACTGGCGAATGGTTTTCTCATTGATGTTTCCCGATGATTCAGTCAGACATTTGTTTCCTATTAATGCGACAGCTTTTCGAGTATCTTCATAATTAAAATTGTCAATCAGAATTCGATACACACCGTCATTTTCAAGTATTTCTTTGATTTCGTCAAGCGTTCTCGCCTCAACGATTAGTTGCAAATCCAAGTTGTTAGCTTTCAGGAACGCTTTGGTTTTCGCAATCGCATTAGTAATGCCACCCGCAAAATCGTTGTGATTGTCCTTGAGCATAATCATGTCATACAACGCAAAACGGTGATTTTCGCCACCACCAATTTTAACAGCCCATTTTTCGCAAGCTCTAAAGCCAGGCGTTGTTTTGCGAGTGTCGAGAATTTTGGTTTTGGTACCTTCCAATAATGTCACATACTGATTAGTCTTCGTAGCAATGGCCGACATGCGCTGCATCGAATTCAGTACCAATCGCTCCGCTTTCAAGATAGATTGCGAACTGCCCATAACATGAAAAACAATATCGCCATGTTTAACTTGGCTTCCATCTTCTATAAAAGTTTCGATTTCCAATGTTGGATCTACATTTTCAAAAATCATTTTGGCAAATGCCACACCCGCAATAATCCCGGTGTCTTTGACCAGAAGTTTGGCTTTCCCCATGGCAGTACTCGGGATACACGCCAACGAACTATAATCGCCAGCACCAATATCCTCACGAATACCGTTTTGAATAATGATATTGAGTTCTTTTTGAAACTGTGCTTCTGAAATCATTTGATTAGTATTGGTTGGCTAAAATAACATTTAATTTGTCAATGTAAAAATGTAACAATAATCAAGTTCAAAAATTAACTAAACAGTATTTTCTCAAATCAAAACCTTGACCCTCCATTTGATACCCCAACGCTATCCTTTGACATATCAGCGCAGTTCTATAAAGTATCGGCGACGTTTTTTGTTACCGCAAGCAAGGTAGGTTTTTGATTGGCAAAGAAGTACTTAATACTGCTATGGAGTTGCCTTTTGGGTTTAATTATAAAAAATTACATAAAATGCATTGAGATAAAGAAAAAAAAAGACACACACACCAATTCTTGGTTTACTTCGTGTGTTCGACCTATGGATCTCAATAACGTAACTATGTTTTACTTCAAAAAAGTGAAACATCTTTAAAAATCATATAAAATCTGTGTCACTAAGTATTTAAAAAATTAAAAAAATAATTACACCCAACATGTTATTTACTACTTTTGCAACACAAAAAAATAAATACCATAAACAAACACAAACATGAGCGTTATAGTTAATAAGAATTCAAAAATAATAGTTCAAGGATTTACAGGAAGCGAAGGAACTTTCCACGCAGAGCAAATGATTGAATACGGAACCAATGTTGTTGGTGGCGTAACACCCGGAAAAGGTGGCGCAACCCATCTTGACCGACCTGTTTTCAATACCGTGAAAGACGCGGTAGAAAAAGCTGGTGCCGATACTACTATTATTTTCGTTCCGCCTGCCTTTGCTGCCGATGCGATTATGGAAGCTGCCGATGCCGGTATTAAAGTAATTATTTGCATCACCGAAGGAATTCCGGTGGCGGATATGATTAAAGCATACGAATACATCAAACAAAGAGATTGCAGGTTAATTGGCCCGAACTGCCCAGGAGTGATTACTCCTGAGGAAGCTAAAGTGGGTATCATGCCAGGTTTTGTATTCAAAAAAGGAACGGTTGGTATTGTGTCTAAATCGGGAACGTTGACCTATGAAGCAGCGGACCAAGTAGTGAAACAAGGGATGGGAATTACAACTGCTATCGGAATTGGTGGTGATCCAATTATTGGAACTACAACCAAGGAAGCGGTAGAATTATTGATGAACGACCCAGAAACCAAATGTATTGTAATGATTGGCGAAATAGGTGGACAACTTGAAGCAGATGCTGCCAAATGGATTAAAGCCGATGGCAACCGCAAACCAGTAGTTGGCTTTATTGCTGGTGAAACTGCCCCAAAAGGTAGAACTATGGGTCATGCAGGAGCAATCGTAGGCGGTGCCGATGATACTGCCGAGGCAAAGAAACGCATCATGAGAGAATGTGGCATACACGTTGTTGACTCTCCTGCCGAAATAGGTAAAAAAGTAAAAGAAGTGATGGGATAATTTCCTTGCTGTTATAAATACAAAAGTCCTCTTGTGAGTAACAAGAGGACTTTTGTATTTATACAGCCATTGCGAATCTAAGCCATCGGAATGGTTAAAAAATTAGATGCTGCCCATAGCGATTTTTAAATATTCCAAAAAAATGTACACACCCTTTTATCATTAATTATTTAGAAAATAATTGATAAAACACGTCGTTTTTAGGCGTATAAAAAAGAACTTTTTTAAGCTAAAAAGGACTTTATTTTATACTCTTAATAAACAAAATTAGAACACATTGTAATCATACCGAAGCTTTTAGAGGTTTTTATCACTCAAAAAAACCTAAAAAAAAATAATTGAAAAATACCCTCTAGAGGGTATTTTTT
>JAYVNT010000324.1:0-4497 GCA_043758285.1 Flavobacterium sp. | reverse complement strand
GACTAAAGTAATGCATATCATTGTTTGTCGCTTCTTTGTAGGAGCGACTTCCTCGACTTCTTCCCGTGATTATTAATAATGTGTCTATGATCCTAAATATATTATCTTAAAATGCTTGTAAAGCCTATCCAGTTGATCTTATTTATTATCTTAAACCCGAGCCAATGCTCTCTGTTGATTTTGTTCTAATTGCGTTACATTATTATTTTCAATCGCAAATTCAGGTAATCCAGCAAGAAGATTTTCGGCGCGTTTATTTTTATTTTGATATTCCTGCATATTTTCTGGTGAAGTTTCTTTCCATACATAGGTTTCTATATCAAAATCACAACCTTCCGCCTTTAAAACATCTTGTAATGTGGTTTCAATGCAAAGATCGGAAATTTGTTCAAAAATTTGATGATTATTATTTTTTACGGCGTGATACGTTTTGAGAAATTTTGGATTAATTTTTCCAAGATTTTCTACATTTTTCTCATTATCTTGGGTAACTTTTGGAAATTCATAGGGATGCGTAATGGTAAGTGTCCGCGCAATAAGTTGCATATCTTTACTATATTTTTCATTAGGGATCGAATTACCAAAGCCACGATGTTCGTAAACACGCCAATAAGGTTTTTGTGTTTTTTTATCAATATCAAGTTTAAAAAAACATAACGAGCCTTTATCATTACCACTAAATTTTGGACGATAAATAGCAAAAGCACAACCTTTGCAGATATTATTAATATAATTTGATGCATTACTAAAACAGCAAGAATACCAATTACTCATTTGCAAACAGTCGGTATGGTCGACATATTTGTAGCCTTCATTTAAAAGCAAATTTGGTGGTATGTATTCAGACGTCATTTTTAGTCGATTTTCTTGAGAGTACTGTCGCCAAATCTGAAGACAATCGAGTAATTCTTTTGGGTTTTTTGGCTGGATATCGAGAATATTTTTGACATTCATACCTTGATTAAAAGCCTCTTCTAAAGAACTAATTCCGGCTTTCGTTTTTGGCCATGTATACAGAAATTCAAGAAATTTATCACGCTGTTGATATAGAGGTGAGTCTTTACGGAAATTTTTACTAAAAACATCATGAGATTGCATTGTTTTATCAAACATAAAACATGTTGACGCATAATTAGCCCAGTTTTTCGAACGAATGAGGCCCGAAGTGGTGTATATCGCAAGAGAATCATACGAAAAATTTGTCCACTTCCGAATACCCCAAGGAACTTCGGGAATAATTTTTAATTCAATTGTTTTTCTATATCCAGCATCTCTAAGAATTTTTTTTTCAGATTGGATATTTTTTTTATATCTATCACTTATACCAAACTCATAGCAATCTTCCCATGTACTTTTTGTATCTTTTAGAATAATTGCTTTCCAAGTTTCAGATGGTTCTTGGTATGTGTTATATTTTTTAATAATATCATCAGTTAGTTTATTCCAGTATTCTTTTGGAGCACTTTTATTTATTGTACTATATCCACGATTTTTCCAAACACCATATTTTCGCAAAGCCGTTGCAATTGTTAATTTCTGATCGCGTATTGTATATTCAAAGAAATTAATAGGATGGGAAAAAACCTTTTCTTTTGATGGTTTTTGTTGAAGAATAGGTAATTCGGTTTTTCCTGAAATAATATCAATAACACGATCAAAAGAAAACTCACCAGCAATTTTTAATTGTTCATAGACAAGTTTATCTTTTTTTTTATAATTTTCAATATTGTAATCAATACTGAGTCCATTAACATCAGATTTTATTTTTACTTTCTTATTCTTACCGTCAAGATAAAGAGTATTGTCTTCGAATCGCCAAGTAAGACCATCATTTTCTTTAAGATTTTTTCGGATCTTTGATGATAATTTTATAGGTTTATATGCGTTATTAGTCATCGTTGTTGTGCCCGAGAAATGGCAATAACTTCTACAGTAGGTTTAAGTATTAAAGGTTTCTTATGTGTATTTTCTTGCTCGCTTGTGTCATTTTTATCGATATTTTTAATATCAAGTCCTGTGTGAAGAGATTGCAAAACGCGTTCTAATGTTTTAATTTTTCGTAGATCGTCTAAGTCGCATTTTTTATAAAGTGTTGCTACCCATTGCATGCCATACTTTTCGGTATCTTGGTATTCAAGAAGAACTTCTTTGTCATCTCTTATTGCAATACATTTTTTGTCAGGAAATGGTTCATATATTCCAGAATAATTATCTTGCGCAATAAAATATTCTTGTTGCATAAGACTTTCTCCACTATTATTCCATTTCCACCCATCCATACATGCAAAATTTGGCTCGATAAATTGTTTTTTTTGCCGTTCTTTATAAGCAATCGTTAAATTATTTGATTTTTTTTCTTCTTCTATATCTAAAAGTTCTTCTGGTTTTCTATTAAAATCATCAGGATTCCATATTCTTTTAGAAAATGATGATTCACTTGATTCATTTTCTTTCGTAAGAAAATGTTGTCCTTCATATATTTTATTTTGTGTAAAAAGATTTATTGTTTCCTGAATTTTTTGTTTTATTTTTGGTGGAAGTTCTTCAAAAGGATACGCCTTTTCTTTGTTCTTTGTTTCGATATGATTTAGTTCAAGACAGAGAATAATTCCATAAAGTTCTGGCGCTCCAGCTTTTGCATAAAGATCCCATTCAGGTAACTTGTGTAAGCCAAAAATTGTGGCTTTTTTAAGAAGTTCAAAAGGGACCTTATCCCAGTGGCGGACTTCCCATGGATATTTTGGAAGAAATCCTTCAGTAATTTTTTTTCGAACAGGTTTAATAAGAATCGCATATTCTTTAAAGCCACGCATTTGATATGCTTTTTTAAAATTATTTTCTGCTTTATTACAGTCTTTCTCAAAATCTTCTTTGTGTTTTTGAAAATAGTTATCAAAAAAATGATATTTATAGTAAGCGGGCTCTATTCCATATTTCTCAAGATTTGGGATAAGTCGTACGCTTTTAATAACTGAATTTTCCCACCAAGACTGAAGATTTTTTCGATTACTTACACAAAGATCTTCAGCAGGCACGACGCGCCAAAAATTTCTTGGGGCAATTTTTTCTGGATCGAATTTCCCGCGATTTTTCCATAATCCACTTGTAAGGAGTGCAGCGGCAATTTCTCTCTTACGATTTCTTACACTCGCGTCATCAAGAGTTTGTTGTATTTCTTGACGGAATTTCAAATAATCCAAAGAAGATCCAAGGGATTCAAGATTTGATGATTTTTTTGTTTTTTCTAATTCTGTAAAATAGTTCGAGATAGGTTTGAAAAAAATAGGATTACGAGCGAGTAATTCAACTGTTTTAGTAAAACCTAATTCACCTGGGATATGCAATATTTTCCATTTATTTTTTTTTGCCTTAATATTCGTATTTTCACTAAAAACAAGTCCGTGTTTATCATGTTGGGCAAAACTAACGTTGTGTTGACCAATACCACGTATTTGACCGTTTTTATGAGTTATCTTTGCATATTTTGAATCACCAAGAAAAATTCCCTTATTTTTCCCTTCGTGCCCAATATAAAGTGCTGGACGATATCCTTCATGAAGAAGTTCAATATTAAATGGCAATGTTAATGGTGTGGCAATAGGGGGCCGATAGCCCTTCTCGCCAATAATTTTTTTCTTTTCTTCTTTATGATCTTCTTTGGCAAGACGATCATTATTTTCAACATCTGCCATTTTGATAAATATTCAATGATGGATATTTTAATACCTTGTCAAAGATCAAATTGAAAAGTGTATATGAGTCCATTCTTTAAATACGGTTGCTTTTGTTAAATGTTCAGGAAGAGTATCAATTAAAATATTAATTAAAAAGATTATCGAGCATACTCTTGAAGTTGCAATGGTTGTTCTTCAACAATATGTGGTTCATGTTCATATTCATCGAGTCCAGACAGAATACGTTCAGCACGAAGATTATTATTTTGATAGGCATTCATTTTTTCTACAGATGTTGCTTCCCATTCATAGGTATCGGTATTAATGGTATATCCGGCCACTTGAATGGCATCAGTAAGAGAATCTAATTCGCAGAGCCGTTGTACTTGATTATTGTCATTATTATTATTCTTGCGGGCAATATGATAGGTTTGAATAAATTTCGGATTAAGACTTTTGAGATTTTCAAGTTCTTTTTCTTCGTTTTGCTCGATAACAGGGTACGCATAAGGATGAGTAATACTTAAAGCTCGCGCGATAACTTCCATATCGTTTATATATTTTTGATCAGGATCTGAATTACTGAATCCTTTATGTTGACTGACTTCCCATCTCATTTTTTTAGTTTCTTTATCTCTAACGAGTTCAAAGAAGCAAAGAGATCCTTTGTCTCCTCCACCAAATTTTGGGCGGAAAATAGAAAATGCAGTACCATTACATATTCTATCAATATAAGACGAGTCATTACTAAAACAGCAACTATATAGACTACTCATTTTTAATGCGTGTGTATGGTCGATATAGGCATAACCGTCTTTTAGTG
>JAYVNT010000323.1:0-4501 GCA_043758285.1 Flavobacterium sp. | reverse complement strand
ACAATATGCCCTCCTTCCGTCCTGTAGGACCGTATATGCTGAACAATATGCCCTCCTTCCGTCCTGTAGGACCGTATATTCTTGACAATATGCCCCCTTACAGTCCTGTAAGACCCTATATGCTGAACAATATGCCCCCTTACAGTCCTGTAAGACCCTATATGCTGAACAATATGCCCCCTTACAGCTCTGTAAGACCCTATATTGCTTAGAAATCATTGCCAATCAGGTGTAAAAAGAAGTAACCAGAGTGCTTTTTTTAGTTTTAAATGAGAAAATAGCATCTATAAATGCTTTAAATGGGTACTTAAAATTCTTAGATTTAGTAAAAAACACTAAAAATATTAATGAAAGCAACGATTATTCCTCGCCATCATCATCCAACTTAAATGGATAATCGCCAAAGAGCACGGCAAGTTTTTTGGTTTGATACGTTTTGTGGGTATATTTATTTGATAAAACGATGATGCTTACTTTCTCTTTTCTCAAGGTAATAAATGACGAAGTATTGCCATGCCACCATCCGTTGTGGTAATAAAACGGTTCGCCTTTTTCCCATTCAATCATTCTCACGCCAAGTCCATAATTGCGGGTGCCTTTGCTTTCGTGGCTGTAACCAGTGTATATTTTTTTTATCAAATCAGGATTGAGGAAAAAAGGAGCATAGCGCGCTTTGTCAAACTTCAACAAATCTCTAGGGGTGGAATAAATGTTTTTATCGCCATAAATCCCGTCCAGATAATCTTTCCCAATTTCCATATTGCCTTTATAAGAAGGCGCAATGATGGCGCAGTCTTTAGTAATGTCAAACACAAAGGTATTCGTCATGCCTAGTGGAGCAAAAATCATTTGCTTCATCGCTTCCGGATATTTTAGTCCGGTAATGTTCTCAATAATTAGGGCAAGCATGGCATAATTGGTATTGCAATAGCTAAATCGGGTATCGGTTTTAGACTCCAACGGGATTTCTTTTTCCACCATTACGCTTACAATGTCCTCATTGGTTAAGGTTACTTTCTTATCCCAATTGTTATTTTCAAAAGTAAAATAGGCATAGTTCTTCATCCCACTGCGGTGATTGAGCAGCGTTTGGATAGTCACCTCAGGATAAGGAAAGTTTTGGATTATGGTATTTACCTTTTGGTCTAGTGCAATTTTCTTAGCATCCACCAGCATCAAGATAGCGGTAGAAGTCAATACTTTGCTAACCGAAGCGATGTGCAAAGGGGTGTCTTTGGTAATCTGTTCGCCAGTATTTTTATTGGCAAAGCCCATGTAGTTTTCATAAATAATCTGTCCATTCTGGGCTACCAAAAACGCTACGTTATCATTTTTCTCCGACCATGTCTTTTCAAAATAACGACCAACACTATAATGCTTATCAGCAATATAATTAGTAGCAAGTTTGGGCATTTCTGCCACCAAAGCATGCATGATGGGAATGCCGTTTTTATTCGTTTTTGCAATCTCATTATCCGTCTTTTCTAGTTTGGAACACGAAAACGCAACGAGTATGATGGCTAAATATAAAGTAGTATGTAGGGTGATTTTAAATGTCATTGGATTAGCTGTTGAAAAAGCAAATATAGCCATTCATTAAAGGGATAAAAGTACTCTTTCAGAAAGCTATCAACAGGTTTTTCACAATTTTTTATGATAAATTTATAAAGTAGTAGCAATCAATGGCGAGGATAAAATGGCGTAAAATTTATTTCTTATAAAAAGTTTTGAAAACGTTTTCGTTACTACTACTTTTGGCAACATTAAAATTTGCCTCATGAAGTTTGGAATTATAAAAGAAATAAAAAATCCGCCCGATAGAAGAGTTGTCTTCACACCCGACGAGCTTGTCCGACTTCAAAAAGAACATCCCGATGCCGTTGTTAAAGTTGAAAGTTCAGACATCAGGGTTTTTACTGATGAAGCGTATAAAAATTTAGGAATAGAAGTTGCCGATGATGTATCAGATTGCGATGTTTTTTTTGGTGTAAAAGAAATCCCGCCCGACTATTTAATTCCAAACAAGAAATACTTTTTCTTTTCACATACAATTAAAAAACAAATCCACAACAGAAAATTACTACAAGCCATCTTAGCCAAAAATATTGAACTCTACGACCATGAAACCATAGTCGATGATACCAACAGACGATTAATTGGCTTTGGTCGTTATGCTGGAATTGTTGGTGCCTATAATGGTTTTAGAGCATTCGGGATAAAATATGAATTGTTCAACTTGCCCAAAGCGGAAACATTACAAACCAAAGAAGATCTAATCGTCCGATTGAAAAGACAAATCTTGCCCAATATTAAAATTGTTCTAACAGGTCATGGCAAGGTAGGAATGGGAGCAAAGGAGATATTTGACGGCATGAAACTAAAACAAGTTTCACCAGAAGATTTCCTGAACAAAATATACACCCAAGCGGTTTATACGCAAATCGATGTTTTGGATTATAACAAACGAATAGACGGAACGATACTTGAAGATAACAACGATTTCTATAAAAATCCAGAAGCGTATATTTCAAACTTTGAGCGGTTTACCAAAGTAGCCGATGTCTTTATGGCTGGGCATTTTCATGGAAACGGTTCGCCTGATATTCTAACAAATGAAATGCTCAAAGCACCAGATTGTAAAATAAAAGTTGTTGCCGACATCTCTTGTGATACTGATGGACCAATTGCTTGCACCATAAGATCCTCAACAATTGCAGACCCGTTTTATGGTTATTTACCTCCCGAAAACAAAGAAGTTCCATACACACATCCGGGTTCCATAATGGTTATGGCGGTTGATAATCTCCCATGCGAATTACCCAAAGACGCCAGCGAAGGTTTTGGCGAAATGTTTATGGAACACGTTATTCCAGCTTTTTTCAATGGCGATAAAGACGGCATTCTACAAAGAGCCAAGATAACCGAAAACGGAAAATTAACTGCCCGTTTTGCATATCTTCAGGATTATGTATATGGAAAATAGCATCACAAGATAGCAAACTAAAATCTCGATTATTTCGGGATTTTTTGTTTACAAAAAGTTATTATATTTACAAAAATTAGCTTTTTATGAAAAGGATTGGACTAATCAACAGCATTTTCTTTTAAACCAATCAACTAACAAAACCAAAAAAAATTATTTATGAGTACAACCAAAACTAATTATCCAGCACTTTACACTCTGATTACCGTTTTTTTCTTTTGGGGTTTTATAGCCGCAGGAAATAGTATTTTCATCCCTTTTTGTAAAAGTTATTTTTCTTTAGATCAATTTCAATCACAGCTGGTTGATTTTGCATTTTATACTGCTTATTACATTGGCGCTTTATTACTATTTGCTCTTGGAAACAGAAGCGGAAAAGATATTGTTGGACTATGGGGTTATAAAAAAAGCATTGTGTATGGATTATTATTTTCTGCACTTGGAGCTGGGGCAATGATTGTTGCTGTTGAAGCCAATATGTATGCAGGAATGTTAATGGGATTATTTATAGTAGCCCTCGGATTTTCGTTGCAACAGACAGCAGCCAATCCGTTTGCGATTTTGTTGGGTGATCCTAAAACTGGTGCGAGTCGTGTTAATCTTGGTGGCGGAATTAACTCTTTCGGAACTACGATTGGTCCAATTGTAGTTGCTTTAGCCTTATTCGGAACGGCCGCTTCGGTATCTGAAGAGCAAATTAAATTATTAGAATTAAGTAAAGTTGTGATTCTTTATGTTGGTGTTGGTTTATTATTTATTGCCGCTGCTGCCTTATTTTATTTTTCAAAAAAAGTGCCCGCTGGTGTTTCAAATGAACCAATAGAAAAAGCCAATAAAGCGTTGAGAACTTTAGTTATAATGACTTTATTATTAGCCGCATGCTTTGTTCCTATATTTAAAACCTACCAAATTGACACTACCGGTTTTGATAAACTTCAAATGGAAAATTTGGAACAATACAGGATGTATTGGTTGTTCGGAGCTTTAGCAGTTGTAGTTGGCGGCTTACTGCTTTCCTATTCATCCGCTCAGAAAAAAGCAGATGGTTGGGGTGCAATGCAATATCCGCAATTGGTTTTGGGTATGCTTGCTATCTTTACCTATGTTGGAGTAGAAGTGGCCATTGGAAGTAATCTGGGGAGTTTGTTGCATTTACAAGAATTTGGAAGTTTGCAATCTTCAGATATTGCACCTTATATTTCAATGTATTGGGGAAGTCTAATGATTGGTCGTTGGGCTGGTGCTATCAGCGTTTTTAACTTAAAAGGAACTAAGAAAACTTTAGCTTTGATAATTATCCCTTTAATTGCTTTTGGAGTAATTTTAGGTGTAAATATCCTTTCTGGAAAAGACATGAAGCCTTTATATTATTATGTTTTTTGTGTTCTTATCCAAATTGGAGCCTTCTTTTTAAGTAAGGACAAACCAGCTAGAACATTAATGATATTTGGAAGCTTCGGAATCATTGCGATGCTGATTGGTTTGTTTTCTTCAGGTACAATTGCCATTTATGCATTC
>JAYVNT010000322.1:0-4504 GCA_043758285.1 Flavobacterium sp. | reverse complement strand
TAGTTTTGGCTACAGCCGAAGACGACAAACCAATGTTAAGTTGTTATATTTCTAAAGAATTAGTAGCCGAGAAAAACCTAAACGCAGGAACTGTAGTTCGTGAATTAGGAAAATACATTCAAGGCGGCGGTGGCGGACAGCCTTTCTTTGCAACTGCTGGAGGTAAAAAACCAGAAGGATTAGAAGAAGCTTTGGAGAAAGCAATTGAGTTTATTAATTAAAAAATTAAAAAAATTATGAAAAAAGTTTTGGTTATTTCTTTATTATTTTTGCTTCCATTTGTTATGCATTCGCAATATTTTAATAATAATATGGCGATGCAAAATCAACAGAGAATGATGCAACAAAATCAGCAAAACTTGATGATGCAACAGCAAATGAGAATGCAACAAGACCAAATGAGAATGTTGATGCAAATGCAAAATCGTCAATTTTCTGTTCAAGATTATCTCAAAAAAGAGGAGCATACAAAAGAAAAATTGGAATCTAAAAAACAGAATTTAGAATCGGATTTGTCAAAATTAAAATCCGAATTAGATACAAATCAGGACTCCGATAAAACCAAAAAAATTCAAAAGAAAATCAACAAATTAGAATCAAAAGTTAAAAAAAAGAGTTCTGAAATTAATACTTCATCAGAATCGATTGAAAAATTAAAATCGATAATTGAAAACAACAACATAAAACTGGAAGAAAAGAAAAAAGAAATAGAGGCAAAAAAGGCGGAGAAAGTAGCAAAGAAAATGGAAAAAGAAGCCAAAAAAGGTAATTAAATTTAAAAGATGTGCAAAGCCACTAGATTATTTGTCAAATCAAGAATCTTATTACTTCCGTTCCCCAATCTGCTGTCGCCACATCGCATAATACAACCCTTTTTCTTCTAATAACGCTTCGTGTTTTCCTTGTTCGATAATCTTTCCTTGTTCGAGCACAAAAATGTTGTCGGCATGCATAACGGTTGACAATCGATGTGCGATGAGAACTGTGATTCTATTTTTATCTGAGATGTTGCGAATAGTCGAATTGATTTCTTCTTCGGTAATTGAATCTAAAGCAGAAGTAGCTTCGTCAAATATTAATAAGTTTGGATTTCTTAAGATAGCACGTGCAATAGATAAACGTTGTTTTTCGCCACCAGAAACTTTTATTCCGCCTTCGCCAATAGTGGAATTCAAACCATCATGAGCACGGTTTAAGAGTTTGTCGCAACTGGCTCGGTGAAGCGCATAGAGCAATTCTTCATCGGTGGCATTGGGTTTTACAAACAATAAGTTTTCACGAATGGTTCCCGAAAACAGTTGCGCATCTTGGGTTACAAATCCCAATTGTTTTCTTAAATCCAATAAATCAACCTCGGATGAATCGATAGAATTGTATAATACTTTTCCTGTTGCTGGCGGATATAATCCAACTAGTAGTTTTACTAAAGTAGTTTTTCCTGCTCCAGAAGGTCCGACAAAAGCAACGGTTTCTCCTTTTTTAATCGTAAAATTTATGTTTTCCACCGCGCTTTGTCCAGCCGTTTTGTGTTTAAAACTTACAGTATTAAAATCTAAAGACTCTATTATTCCAATTGATTTTGGGTTTTTTGGACGGAATTCTTTTGGCGCTTTCAATAATTCTTTGAAGTTTTCCATCGAAACTCTGGTTTCATTCAGCGCAATGATGAAGGAACCTAATTCTTGTAATGGGCCAAAAATAAAGAAGGTAAAAAAGACCATCGTCAATAAATCTCCCACAATAATTTTATCGCCAAACAGGAAATAATACAAGGTAAACACCACACAAGTTCTCATAAAATGCACCGTAGTGCCTTGTATAAAGCTCAAACTCCTGATGAAACGAATCTTTTGCAATTCGAGTTGCAGTATTTTAAGCGTATTCAAATTCAAACGTTTTTCTTCTTGATAGGTTAATCCCAAACTTTTAACTAACTCTATATTTCTCAAACTTTCGGTGGTTGAACCCGCAAGCGAGTTGGTTTGATTTACAATTTTTCTGGAAACTATTTTAATCTTTTTGCCCAAATACGAACTAATAAGCGCAATAATAGGAGCTGTGATTAGAAAAATAATTGATATTCTATAATCAATACGCGACACGTAAACAATCACAAAAATAAATCCAACAACAGTTTGAAAAATGAGGGAAATAGAAAGTGTAATTAATTTTTCAGAGTCGGAACGAACTTTGGTTAATTTACTTAAAGTCTCGCCACTACGTTGGTCTTCAAATTCTTCATAAGGCAAATCGAGCGATTTTTTAATCCCATCTGTGTACATTTCGGCACCAGTTCGAAGGATAACAATATTGGTAAAATAATCTTGAAAGTTTTTGGTAATTCTCGAAATCATTGCGGCACCAAGCGAAAGCCCAAGCCAAAACGCTACTGATTTTATAAAGTTTAATTCGTGTCCTTTGTATTTAGCAATGCCAACGCCGCAATCTTGCATCAATTTACCCGTAATCACAGAGTCGGATAAACTAAAACAGATATTTATTGCCGCCATTAATAGCGCAAAGAACAACAGCAACTTATGTTTTTTTAGATAAGCGTATAGTAGTTTCATGAAGTGTTTATTAAGTGGAGCAAAAGTAGAAAATAAAAATGGTTAGCATCGAAATTTGAATAGGATTGCTGTATGAGTTTATAGATTTAAAAAAATCCTTTTGTATTTTGTATTTTTGAAGATATTTTACATTACTAATGAACTTCACTACCAAAATCTCAATTGAAAAATCGAACGAACCCATTAATTATTCTTCCCGAATACTCTCGTTGGGTTCCTGTTTTGCTGAAAACATGGGGGAGAAATTTGCCTATTTTAAATTCCAGAATATAGTCAATCCGTTTGGGATAATTTTTAATCCGGTTGCTATTGAAAACTTGGTTTCAAGAGTTATTAATAAGCAAACGTTTACCGAAGACGATATCTTTTTTCATAACGATTTGTGGCATTGCTATGAAGTACATTCGGAATTATCGAACTCAAATGCAACAAAATTGCTTGAGAATTTGAATGCTTTATTAGAACAAACGCATCGTTATATTGCTACATTTTCACATTGTATAATTACCTACGGAACATCTTGGGTTTATCGGAATAAAGCATCAAAAAAAATTGTTGCTAATTGTCATAAAATGGCTCAAATCGAATTTGAAAAAGAGATTTTATCTCCCGAAACCATAGAAAAATCGATTCAAAACACGATTGATTTAATCCAGACAATAAACCCAAATTGCACTTTCATATTTACCGTTTCGCCAGTTCGTCACATCAAAGATGGTTTTGTAGAAAACCAAAGAAGTAAAGCGCATTTGATTACCGCCATTCTCAATTTAACATTCTCAATTCACAATTATTTCCCAAGCTATGAGATTATGATGGACGAATTGCGCGATTATCGTTTTTATGCCGAAGACATGTTGCATCCAAGCCAAGTTGCCATCGATTATATTTGGGTTCGCTTTTTTGAAAACTATGTTTCAGAAAAAGAGTTTCCTGTGATGCAACAAGTGTGTGATATTCAAAAAGCGTTACATCATAGACCTTTTAACCCCAATTCTGAAAGCCATCAGAAGTTTTTGCAACTTCTACAAATCAAAATAGATAAACTTCAACAACAGTTTCCAGATTTATCTTTCTAATTTTTTTCAGCTTACTCAGCTACGATCGTGTAGTATAGTTATAAAGGTTTTAGAGTATCAGAATACGGCATTTGTCGTATTTGTTTAATTTTAGTTTAATTGTTTGCCATATAACCAACAATCAATTAGATGAAATTTTTTAAAACTGCAGTAGTATTAACATTTTTTATGCTGTGTACTACCTGTGTCTTTGCACAAAGACCAGTACTTAGTGATGAGGAAGAAGTTTCTACATCAGTAACCAAAGAAATCGATGCCGTTTTTCAATCCGCAGATTTCTTAAAAAAGAAAGCCAAAAAATATGCTGATGTCAAAGGAACGATGGTTGTAGATATTGGTGTGGTGCAAAACGGAAAAGTTTCTTCTTTCTTTAAAGTGGATAGCGATATCAAGAATATTGACTTTATCAATTTCATGTCCGATTACATCTTGCAACACAAATTTCAGTTCAAACTTCAAAAACAACAGCGCTATAAGATTCGTTATACCGCAACATTTTAAAACCTAACAATAAAAACAATAAAAAAAACAACTTTAGTAATGATGGCGCTTGTCATAGCAGGCGCATTACCCGCAAATGCCCAATTTGGAAAACTTTTAGACAAAGTAAAAGGCAAATCGGCAGCAGGAAAAAAATCGGGAAATTTTGCCACCGTGTGGGAATCAGAATTTGATAATAAAGCCTCAAGATTGGCTTTGTGTGACTCTGATGGTCAATATATCATTGGAACTTTCAGTATTCCGGCAACTTTAACCGGTAATGGTTATTTTGTTTTTGAATATACAGGAAACGAAACCATAACTACAACAGTTCAAATTGATGATATTTTAATCAATTAATTTTTCTTAAATAGT
>JAYVNT010000321.1:0-13677 GCA_043758285.1 Flavobacterium sp. | reverse complement strand
AAGTATGTTGGAACTCTTGGAGATATCCGACATTTTAAAATTAAAGGTCAAGAAGGCTACTTTGCCGGAATGGTTGGTGGTCCAACTGGTGACCAAGTGCTTCAAGCTCCGGAGTTCGAGAGAACTCGCGAGAATATGAACGAATTTGGCGCTTGTGCCAAAGCTGGTAAATCGGTTCGTACTGGTTTATCACAAGTGATGAAACAAATGGCGGATAGTCAAGTAACAGGAAGATTAACTTCAATTATGAAAAAAATAAACTTGGAAGACCAAACCGAAGCCAGGGGTTATAGAAAAATTGAAATCACTACTCAACGTAGTTATTTGAAGGGTTTTGAGTTTGACAAAAACACTTCTTTCAATGGAATTTTCAACGCGCCGTTTTCATTAACCCACACGCCTGAAAGAGATAAAGGCGAATTTGTTGTTGATGCGTTTAATCCAGCGAATTTGGTTAATGCTCCATCAGGTGCAACGCATTTCCGATTGATTACTTCGCTATCCGTAGTGAGTGATTTTGAATATAACGCTACCACAAACAGTTATGATCCTATGGATGCTGATTTGAATGAGGTAAACGATATTCAATATAGTGGTTTCTTGGACTTGTACGCTCCAGTTCCTCCTACAACCATTTCAGCAACTTTACCTGGTGCAGCAGCTCCAACAGTAAACGTTACTGTTTTGCAATGTGTTGGAATTGAGTTCTACCAACAAGTTGGTGCTAACTTCTACTTGTTTGCAAGTGGCAACTGCTTGAAAGTTGAGGATGCTTTTTAAAAAAAGTCATTACAAATCCCTCACCAAAAGTGAGGGATTTTTTGTTTAATCTCAAATCATTATTAACTATGGAAAGCAAAATAATACGAGTAGCACAAGGCAAAGAAAGTACACTCAGTCAATTATACATCAACGGAATATTTCAATGTTATTTGTTAGAGGATAAAATTAGAGAAGTAAAAATCCCTTCTCAAACTGCCATCCCAAAAGGTGTTTTTAGTTTGAAGCTGAACACTATTGGAGCTAAAAATGTGGATTACAAAAAAGCATTTGGAAAGCTGCATCAAGGAATGATTGAGATTTCGGGTTTACCAAATTTCAGTTTTGTGTATATCCATACTGGAAACACTATCAAAGAAACTGCCGGGTGTCCGCTTTGCGGTTTTGGGTTTGGTTTTGTTGATGGAAATTATCAAGTTTCCCAAAGTGTTGCAGCTTACAAAATGATTTATCCCAAGTTGGTAGCACTAACGAGAGAACCAAATAACAAAATTTTAATTGAAAATAATTTTCAATTTTAAAAAGTCCGAAAAATGGAAAATATTAATATCATCGCAACCCTTTTTGGAACACTTATCACTCTGTTACTCTCTATTGTGGCTTATTTTATCAAGCAATTACACACCGATTTTAAGAGTATGGAAAAAGATTTGGTTGAAGTAAAAACGATGGCTTTAATCATCAAAACCGAGTTCAAAAGTGGTAACGACTTACTCAACCAGAAAGTAGAATATTTAGAAAAAAGAGTAAACAATATCGAATTAACAATTTATAAAAATCAAGATTATGAAAAATAAAAATATGAATTTGGTGGAAAGAGCATTGGCTCCTACTCCAAAATGGTTTAAAGTTTTGAGAACTGTAGGGATTGCTTTGGCTTCCGTTGGCGGAATCATCATCACTTCTCCAGTTGCTTTGCCTGTTGGATTGGTTTCGGCTGCTGGCTACTTGGTTCTAGGAGGTAGTATTATTTCAGTAGTTTCTCAAACTGCTGTAAAATCGGAAGAAAAACCGAAAACAAACCCTTAAAAACGGTTAAATACCTACTTGAAAGCTCCGAAATTCGGGGCTTTTTTTGTTTATAGCAGTTAATAAATATCAATTGCTTCACTTTTAACCGTTTTATTTAAGTGGAGGGAATATATTGCACTTATGTTGGAGTTATATGGCTTTCATTTGTCAATTAAAAATGGGTTGGTTTATCGGGAAAAGTTATTCAAGGAAGCCCGAAACTGAAAATTCGGGACTGGTCAATCGGGTAAGGTTGAAATTGGAGCTGTTTTTTTTGAGAGAATGCCTTTCGGGAATGTTGTTTTGAAATGGGATGCTGTGGCATTCTTTCAAAAAAAATTGCATCCTAAGGGGTTTGGGGAAATGGAAGATTGCCCCAACTGAACTTACCTAGTGCGCTGGCAGTAGCGAAACAAGGGTATCATTTTTTTATTTGCTAACGGGGATGTTTCTGATTGCTTTAGTGGAAAAGTTGATGCCATAGACTTGAAAGAAAGATAATGCTTCAAGCTTATCAAAGATATTTTTAGGACCGGTATGGCATCGGCTTTTCCGCTGGAGCAATGACTTGGGGTTTTCTGGCAAATAAAAAATGATACTCTTACTGGGTCTTTTGGTTTTGTGGGTTCTAAAAACGGCTTTACCGTAGGCAATTCACTAAATATTAAAGCCATTTTTAGAACTTACAAAAGCAATGAAAATACTACCGATGTATGCGTAAAGTTGCTAAAAACAGTTACCGTGAACGTTCTTGAGAGTAATTATAACCGTAATGTTTCCGATGAAAAGGCGAACGTTGTTGAAGACAGTGGCGAAGGACAGTGTTTTTTGTAGCTGTCCTTCGGCTTCGCTCAGGATGACAGGCATCAACACAGCTGCAAAAAATGTTGTCCTGGAGCCACTGGCACGAGCGTTGGGTGTGGCGGCTGTTTTACATAAATGATATTATAGCTTCATTGCAAAAACCAAAAAAACAATATTAACGCTTTGTGATGAATTATAATACTCAATTATGTAACACAGCTTGGGAAAAAAAATTACTGGCACGAGTTGCGAAGCGTACGCGTTATTGTACCAATAACCGTGACAGTAATTTTTTTTAGAACGTTGGCAAGGAGTGGCAATTGGAATGTAAAACGCCTAGCTTAAACTGAACTAAAAGAAATTCTGTAGCTTCTTGATAGGAAATTAGCGAAATGAAGCAAATAAAGATGTGAGTTTAGGAACACTTGGACTAAACGAGGATTTTGTGCAGCTGAATGAGATAATGACTATTTTAAAAAGAAATCTGTTTTATCAATTATCATATTTGAATGATATTTTTATATAATACGAGAAATAAAACTTGATACTTTTTGGACTTTATTACCATATTGTGTTAATCGATTTTTTGGAAATGTTAAATAAAGAAATCTTTCAGCTCTTGTTATTGCAACATAAAAACCATTCTCTTCTGATTCAAATTCACTACCTCCTTTTTGAACTGCTCTAAAATCTGGAAAAGCTCCTTCAGTTAATCCAATAACAAAAACTATTGGATACTCCAATCCTTTTACTGAATGCACTGTACCTAATGTAATACCATTTTGATTATGACCAATATTTGTTACACCTAAAGCAATTTGAGTTTTGAAATGTTGTAAAGATTTTAAATCAACTTTAGTATTTCTTGAATATGTATTCCAGAGATCACGAAAAGACTTAATATCAAAAAGTATTTTATCTAATTCATTAATTGCTTCTTCATTTGAGTTTTTATATTTAAGAATAATATTTTCTTCAAGGTTATTTATAGCAACTGAAAAATTATTAATCTCTTTGTCTATTAATTCCCAAGCATTAATTAATAATAAAAAATATTCCTTATTATCTCCTAATGTCATATTATCATAAATTCGCTTAAGATTAGAAATACCATTTCTTTCATCAAGTAATTGAATTTCCTCTGTTTCTAATATTTTTTGAATTTTAGAATAATGTATTAAGTCTTGAGAGTTTGTCAAAATACTTAATCCTAAATCGAATAGAGTAACGAATTCGCTACCGAAATCAGTAACATCAGAACCTTTTTTATAAAAATAATTTAATTTCTTCCCCTTTGAATTTCTTTCGTTTAGTTCTTTTTCTACACCTTGAAACAGATATTTATTTCTTGCCAAAACCGCTATTTTATTAAGAGATATTTCTCCTTCAACTTCTTCATATTTCTTTTGTATCAAAAATTCTTCTATTTTATTCACAACCCATTTAGCTTCATCTTCAACATTTTCAAATTCATTTATCTCAAAAAGTCCTTCTGGTGTATTTTCATCAACTGATACCGAATTTGGCTTTATTTTATTTGCAATATTTAAAACCGCTTTTGAAGAACGATAATTTGTTTTTAATTCTATTTTCTCTGCATCAAAATCAGTTAAAAATAATGAATTCATATATTTAATATCGGAACCATTAAAATGAAAAAGTGATTGATTAATATCTCCAACCATTAATACGTTTTTATGCTCTCCATTACATAAAAGTTTGATAAACTCATATTGTGCAAAATTCAAGTCTTGAGCCTCATCAACAGAAATATATTTATATAATCTTCTATAAATCTTTGTAATAGAGGGACGATTTACAAAGATTTTATAAGCTAAAAATATAACATCATCAAAATCAATTGCATTTTGTTTCTTTAAAAGTTCTTGATATTCCCAATATATATATTCTAATGCATCATTACTTTTTTCAATAGGGTCAATTAAGTTTTTTTTCTGTTTACTTATATAATCAAGAACTTCATATATGAAATTTCTTTTTTCATTGTCATTCTTGCTTAAGTAATAATTTTTTAAAGTAATATTATTTTCAAAAACTTGAATTAATAAAGCTTTCCTATCTTCCTCCTTATCGAAAAAATGAGGCATTTCATTTATTCCTATTGAATATCCTTGTTTACTAATAATTTCTAAACAAAAACTATGAATTGTCCCTATAAATGAACGTTCCTGAATACCATCAACATCTTCAAGCCTAACAGCCATTTCTTCAGCAGCTTTGTTAGTAAATGTCAAAGCTAAAACGTGATACGAACCATCTTTTAGTAGATTTTTAATTCTTTCAGTTAATACCCTAGTTTTACCACTACCTGCTCCCGCTAAAACTAATAATGAGCCCTCTTTATGTTGTGTAATTTGGGTTTGAATATTTGATAAATTAACTTTCATATTACACTTCTTTTAAAATTTTCAATTCTTCATTTATTAAATCAAATAAAGTTTTCATTTTTTTTGGAATTTTACCTTTATCCTCACTTTCGGTTATCGAAATTATATTTTCAGCTATTTGAGTAGCGTATTTAGTCTTCCCACCTCTCAAACAATCAATTAATGCTCTTTTTATTCCTTCATCTCCATTATAATCTCTCACTTCATTTTTTGATATATTTTTCCCATTTAATTCTGGAATATAGTTGTTTTCTAAATAATTTGTGACCATTTCAACAGTATCAATTGCCTTATTTAATTCATCTATATATCCTTCATTAACAAGATAACTTTCAAAGTCGTTCCCGTCTTCTAAATCAATTAATTTATGTTCGAAATTAGTCTCTCCGAATACTTCCTTGATTTGATTTTTAACTTCATTTACAGTATTCCCGTCAGCATCACTTAAAATATACCAAGGAATGTTTAAAAAATTGGCAATTGATAAAAATGAAGTGTATTTATTTTTTCCACCAACCCCAATAAAATTTAATCCAATTTCAAATGGAAACCTATCTCCAAAATATTTTTCTGCAAATATTGGTAATGCTTGCTCTTCGGTTTCTCCTTCAAACAAAATAATAGCTTTAGCAAAAAGTAATTCACCTCTTGTATTCATTACCTCTCTTCTTATCTTTCTAACTTGCTCGGAATTTATTTTTCCAATTCTTTCTTTTTTTAAATCACTAATAATAGGATAGTTTTTCTTTTTTAAATCAATATTTTCGTTATCATTTTCAATCTCTCCTAAAAGTAAGCCAATCTCACTATCTATAGAATCACTTAATTCTAATGCTCCAATTTTCAATCCCTCATCATCTTTATAAAAATGTCTTAAATCAGTTAATTTACATTGAGCAGCAATAAATGGTGAATGGGTACTAATTATTTTTTGCCCTTTGATTTCATCTAATTGTTTGAATAGATGTCTTTGTGCATTTGGATGCAGATGAGATTCAGGTTCTTCTAATCCTATAATAGGAAAAAAAGGGTCTTTTACATTCTCATTTTTAGGATTCTCATTCCAAGTGATAAAGGCATTTAATGTAAGAACTGAAGCCCAGCTTCTTGTACCCATACCGTGATAATCTAATGGTAAACTTTCCTTATCTGTATCTTTAAAGTTTATATTTAAATTTCTACCAATATCTCTAATTTTTTTGTTGATTGGAGATATTTCTACTCCTGTTCCTTGAGAATTTACTGTTTTATTAAGTTTTTGTAATGTTACTTTTAGATGTTCTAAAATTGGACTTTCATTAACAATATCAGAGTTTATTTTATTTAATTGCCCTTCAATCTCTTTTATTTGTGCATCTTTTATTTCTAATCTTTCCGTAAGTTTTCCTAAATATGAAGATCTATCCTTTAAATCTATTTGAATATCTCTTTGAGCATCAATAAAAAATAAAGGAATAGCTTCAATTTTTGGGAATTTATTTTTAGCGATTGTATTTTTCCAATTACTAATAATATCTTTTTCATCATTTAGTGACACCAGAGGTTCCCAATTTATTAATTCTAATGTTTCAAAAGAATATCCTTTTAATAAATCATAAAAACCTCTTGTTCTGTAACAAATAAATTCATTATCATCATTGTCAGTTTTTATAGATGAACCAAAAACCTTTTCTGCCCAATTGTCACTGAATACCGATACTCTTTTATTATTTTCAAAATCAAAAGGCACAATTCTAATGTCAATTAAAATATCTTTACTATCGACTTTTTCATTAGAGCCATCATCGTGAAAATCTTCTTTTGAAATACTCCTTCTATCAGCACCTAATGCTAAATGCAATGCTTTTAGGAAAGATGTTTTACCAGCATTATTAGCACCAACTAAAAGTGTATTTGGTGCTAAATTAACTTCGACCTCTTTAATCCCTCTAAAATTTGCTATTCTTACTGTATCAACTAGTATTGTCATATAATTAAATGTTGATTATGTTTTTAATGTATTTATATATTGTAAAAAAAAATATTTAATAAAAAATACAGTATTATATTGATAATGAATACAATAATTATGTTTCTTCCTTATGAAAATTTTATGAATCATTAAATTTCGATAATTATCTTATTTTCTAAATCATATCTATAATTTACAATATCGCCTGAAAGTATTAAATCAATAGCTTCATTAATTATTGGTAATGGAACAACAAACCATTCTCGTGGTGTTAATCGTCTTCCTTTGGTATCGTATATGTCAATATTTAAGCATACCTCACCAAAGAAACGATGTAATAATTGTTCAAATTTTTGAGGATTGACATTGTAACATTGAATTGTTGAAACTAAATGTACGTCTGCCATTAGATAAGTAGCTTCTTTGGCAGCATTTTTTATTCTATCTCTTACATCGGTTTTTGAATATCCAATCTTGTATAGGTTTTTAATTTCTGCAATATCATTGTTATTTGATTTTGATTTTAGAATATAAATCCAACCCATTTCTACATCAGCTTCATTTACAATATTGGCATTTTTAAATAATTCATTTTCACTTGATTTATCACTATCCGTTACAATTTTTCCATTGTTATATAGTGCTTTGCCAAGTGAACGATACAACATATTACTTTCTGTACCGTTTTCAAAAATTATCCTTGTTCTGCCGTCTTTTCTTATCCTTTTTCGTGACGGAAAATTACTTTCAACATTTTCAATATCGGCTTTCTCCAAATACAATAAAATGCCATCTAATACATAAAATTTATTTTCCTCAAGATTTTTCTCTGCATTTTCAAATTCTCCTAATTTTCGTTTACCCAATTTTAATTCATTTTGAACTTGAATAAATAAATGTTCGTATTTGTCAAAATCTTCACATTTTTTTCTTCTTGCTACAAAATCAGCTTCTTCACGGTCTTTAAAACTTGTAACATTTTTTAATTTGAAAATATCTAATGAATCATCCGTATCGAGAATTCCTAAATCATCGTCGGCTAAAATGTCGTTTACTGAATTTATTTCAATCACTTTATCACTCAAAAGATTAAATGGGTCATAATCTCGTAATAATTCTATTTTATTAGTATTTGCTCTTAAACTTTTTAATCTTGATAGTAACTTAAATTCAGTAACATTATTAGCAGATGGTTCTCTTTTGTTCTTTTCAAAAAAAGCATTGATTTCTTGGAACGATTCGATAAGCCGTTCGTCCTCTGTTTTAATGCCTGATACTTTTTCTTTAGAATCTAAAATTCCAAAATCATCATCATCAAAAATATCTTTTAATGTTTGCTTCTTACTCATTTGCTTTTGCTTTACGCTTTTGCTCTTTTAAAAATAATATTGCTTCTGCTAATCTTCTTTCTTGTGGGTCGAATGATTGTATGCTCGGGTGTTCGTTTGTTCGTGCTACCCAGTTTTTTACTTTGGGCCATAGCAATATGGCTTCTTCTTCGGTCATTTGAATTCTACCCGCATCAATTGTTTCTTGAATGGCTTTAAAAACTGATGCTGTAACCGATTTAGAAAGTATTTCGAATGCTTTTTGAAACGGATTAATGGTGTCAATCAAGTCAATATCTATATCGTCAATATTTACGAAACTATCTGCCATACGAATAAAACGCTTGTCGCCTTGGGTTTCAATATTGGCATTTTTTATTACTGAATCTACCACCACATACTGACGAACTTCTTCCACCTGTTCATCTGTTAAATCAGGATACGTTTCTCTAATAATTTTAGGAATCAACACTTTGTTTATTACTTCCGGATCAACATTACCAGGTAATGCTTTTAGCATTGTTTCGTTTTGTAATATGGTTGCTTTTAAATCGGTAATGTCAGATTCTATAATTGCTTTTACACGACTTGAACTCGCTACTTTAAAACCATTTATTCTGATTGTACTTTCATCATCTTCGGAATCATCTTCGTCCTCTTCGGGAAATTTTGGTTTGAATTTGAAATTTGGAGCCAAAACTTGTTCCATTAATAATGAAGCAGTTATGGCTTTAAGCATATTATTAACCGACAATTTTACCTCGCCATCTTCTGCATCGGGTTGCGCGATTAGATTGGTAAATTGAGCGTGAGATTTATTAGTACTATCACGCGTACAACGACCAATAATTTGGATGATTTCGGTTAGTGAACCTCTATATCCAATTGTTAAGGCGTGCTCACAATAAGGCCAATCAAAGCCCTCTTTTGCCATACCCAACGCAATAATAATATCTATATCATCTGGACCAGTAATAGTTCGTAAAAAACCTTGTATTTTATCACGTTCTTTTTGATTGTCGTTTACTAAATCGGCAACTTTTAACAATTTTTCTGTTTTTCTACTTCGAACATACAAAATACCCGTTTCGGTATCTTGGTATTCTAATTCTCCTAAACTATCAATAATTCTGTTTACTTCTTCGTATTTGTCTTTGGTTGATTCACCAGCATTAACACTCGGAATATGAATAATTGTTTTTTTGCTTTCGTCTAAAATATCATCAATTGCCGATGTGTATCGTCCTTGATAAAAATGATACCCAATACCTAATGTTTTAAGGTATTCATAGCCATTTAATTGTTCGTAATAATCATATTTAATCCTTGTGAATTTTTCCTCTAATTCAGGTAATAAAATGGGCACACTATCTCCACGAAAATATGAGCCGGTCATTGCCACAATATGTGCTGTTGACTTTGCTATTATATTTCGTAAAACTTCTCCTAATCTATTGTCTCCGTCTACTGAAACGTGGTGAAATTCATCAATAGCAATAACCGTTTCGTTAAAAACTTTCTCGTCTATATTATCACAAGCATTACGAAGTGTGGCGTGTGTACATATTAGAATTTTTTCGTCACTTTCGAGAAATTTCTTGAAAGCACCGACTTTACTTTTTTCTCCTCCAGGTGTGCAAAGATTATATATTGGATTTGGTTCCCAGTCTGCAAAAAAACCATATTTAGAAAGTTCGGTTTTGCTAAACGAACTACCAATAGATTTTTCGGGTACTGCAACGATTACTTTTTTTAAACCTTGATTCATTAATTTATCTAACCCGATAAACATTAACGCTCTCGATTTTCCTGATGCTGGCGGTGCTTTTATGAGTAGATGCTGTGCCGAACGAGCATCAAAAGCACGTTCTTGCATTTCGCGCATACCATAGTGGTTGGTGCTTTTACTTTTTCCGGTTTGGTTGTAGGTTACGTGAACTATGTTTGGCATCTTTTATTTTTTAAATAATTATTGAAATAAATAAACAAACCATTGATATTGATTGCATTACGGGTTTTATTTCTTGTTTTATTTATTTTTTATTTATTTTTTGTTTTTTTTTGAAAATCAATTATTTACTGATTAACAGTAGATTTTACTTGACATTATTTGTATTTGCTTTTTATTATTCACAATCAATAAGCAATTAAAACGCTGTAAATAAACAGATTAAAAACATTTGCTTTTTATTTGCTTTTTTTTAGATTAAAAAATACATCCTCGCTTTATCGAACGAATTCTAAAATTAATTTTCAAATTTTCTAACCTACTTTATTTACTTAATGCGTGATAAATTTTTAATTTTAATGCTTCTGAATAATCCGCTTCGTAAATGATAGATTGTATAATCTCAAATAACAACTCTTTATCTATTTTGTTATCTGCTACGTTAACTGCAATATTTTCCATTCTTTCCATAAATAGTGACACTCTATAATCTAAACCGTTAATCTCTAGAAAGTAAGCCGATAAAACGATTGAGGCTCTTTTATTTCCATCCTGAAAACTATGATTTTTGTTTATTGAATGAAACAAATGTGTTACTTTATGTTCTAAATTTGGGTAATAGAGATCATTTTGAACGTGGTTTAATGTGCTTTCTAACAAACCTATATTTAAAACTCCGAGAGAACCACCTGATTTTATTATAATCTCATCGTGTACTTCAATGGCGTGTGCTGTATCAAAATATATAAATACCATTTATCGGTCTTTTAGCCTTTTAAAAATATCAATATTTTCGTCTATTCGCTCTTGAAGCGTTTTGCTTTGCTCTCCTAAAAACTTTTGATAATCATTTGGCGATATACTTTTTATATAATTTTCAAGTTTGGTATGTACTACTTCTCTAAAACCGTAATCTCGGGTTGCCATTTTTATTCGTGCATCTTCAAGTTGTGGTATCCAAAAACGTTGCTGACTAAATGTTTTAATTAGTTTATTTAATTCTATGGGTGTTAATAGTCGTCCTAATTCTTCATATTTCAATTTCATTGCATCGGCTATTCCTATTTCAAATGAGGCAATTAGTTTTAGTATTTCTGAATACATTGTTTCTCTCGGATTTTCGGAATCCTCTAATTTTAAAACTTGCTTGTATTCGGTTGCATTTTCATTAAAAATAGCCTCGTAAATTGCATCGGTATAAATGGCATATTTTGCAGATCCCATATCTAAATATCTACTCAAGGCACTTGTGAATTCTTTTCTGTACTGCGGTTCACGCAACATCGCAATCAAATAATCATCATCGCGCTGGTTGATGTACTTGGTAGATCCACCCATTTTTTTATTTAAACTATCAATTACAATATCCAAAATAGTGTTTCGTATTGATTTGGCTCGTTCACTCTCGGTAAGCAACATTCCGAGGTTTAAAAACGAACGAAAATTGAATACAGCAAGACTTCGTAGTTTGTTAAGCCTTTGTTTGTCAGTCAATTCCTTTCTGATAGGGACATTGATGTCCCTATCAGAATCTAATGTGTCTTTTGGGGTAGGGACATCAGTGTCCCTACCCCGACTTTCGTTTTTTTTGAGAGGGACATTGATGTCCCTCTCAAAATCCTCCTCACTTTTTGACAGAGGGACATTGGTGTCCCTCTGTGAATCGTCTTCAATATCTGCATAAATCAAATGCCCAAAAAGGGTTTTAAATTCTTTGAGTTTTGCTCCTTTTAACACGCAATAGCCATTGTGCGCTAATTCTTTTTCAGAGTTGTCGATGTAGCGTTTTACGGTTTTGGTGCTTATTTCATAAAAATCGGCAATTTGGGCAGTAGTAAACCGTATTTCGTTTTCGTACAGCATACCCGATATTCCCATAAAGTTTTGAATGTGAGTTAAAACTTCGGGGTTGTTTAAAATGTTTTGACGGTCTATTGCCGATTTGGTTAAGTCGTTGCTCATAGTATCGTTATTTTTTAACTTTTTTAGTTTTTTTGGCTGCCTGAAAAAGACTGTTTTTATGAATCATTTCTTCATACATTTTAAAGAGATACTCTAATCTTTCACTATCACTTTCAAAAGGTTTGTGTGGGCGGTAACATCTTTCTATTGCCAAGTCGAGTTCGTGGTGTGCTTCCTTTAATCCTTTTGGCATTTTGTCGGGATCATATAATTGTGCCAGTGTTTTACCAGAATGCTTTTCTCGCTCTTCAATAATTTCAAAAACATGTAAATTGATAATTTCCTTCTGCTTTGCTGTAATATCCGGGAACGAAAAGGTATTGTAGCATAAAGTATTAGAATATTGCATATCCATTTTCAACCTTCCTGCAACGGTTTTTATCCAAACCATATGAATTTTTGATGATAGTAAACCAAACAACCAAGGTTCAGCATCATAAATAACTCTGGCGGCATTCGAAATAACATTACTATTATCATAAAAACCTACTGGCAAATAATTTCTTCTTTCTGAACCTGTTTGAGGGACTAAAATACAATCAGAATCTTTATATTTCATTTCATCAAATTGATTAGGTTTTGAAGCTTTTTTCACTGTCGATTCCTTTTTGCTTGATAATCTAAACTGTTTTACTTTTTCAAGTCTTTCAGTAAAAGGCTTATAATCTTTAATTTCATTTAAATATTTATCTTCAATTAAAATACAATACCTTAAAAAACCATTCATAAATTCTCTAGCTCCAATATATTTTTTTATGAATTTTTGATATTCTGGTTTTTCTAATATAATTTTATTTTTTTCATTCTCATCTAATAGTAAATTTCCATCATCGCCAGGAGAACTACCTTTAATCATTTGGGGTAAATTAGAAATGGGGTTATTTGTTTGTTGAATAAAAATATTTTGCGCATCAATTAAATAGCCGTTAATGTTTTTAACTTTCTTTGACAAACCATTATTAAACAAGTATTTTTCATTGTTTGATATGTTTTCCATCCCAATAATAACAACACTTACCCCTGCATTACCTTTAGCATTGTTCGTCCATTTAAATGATTGGTGAGCAAAACTAATTTCTACTTCTTTTGAAAATATATTGGGCCACAAAAGCGCTACTTGCTCTCCTTGTGTAATTGAATTTGTTGTAACAAAAGAAAATTTATTATTGCTCTTTTTTATGAAATTAGCTGCTTTGATAAACCAACAAGCAATATAATCCAACTTTTTATAATCTCCCATTTCATTACAGACTACAGCCATATCAGTTTTTTGTTCTAAATCTTGTCGACTATAACCCAAATAAGGCGGATTTCCTAAAATATAAATTTCATCATTATTATGTTTCGGGCAGACTGTGTTCCAGTCTAATCTGGTGGCATTGCCTTGTGTAATATGTCCGGCTTCTTTGAGTGGGAGAATGGGTTTTGCTTTACCAAAATCGTGCAGCTCATCTACAAATACTTTATTCATTTGGTGTTCTGCCA
>JAYVNT010000320.1:0-4544 GCA_043758285.1 Flavobacterium sp. | reverse complement strand
GGCGAAGCTAAAAAAATGCCTTATAAAGTTGTAAAAGGTGACAACAATACACCACGTGTTGATATTGATGGTCGTTTATACACACCACAAGAATTGTCTGCAATGACACTTCAAAAAATGAAAAAAACGGCTGAAGACTATCTTGGTCAAACCGTTACAGAAGCAGTTATTACTGTTCCTGCTTACTTTAATGATGCGCAACGTCAGGCTACAAAAGAAGCTGGCGAAATTGCGGGTCTTAAAGTAATGAGAATTATCAACGAGCCAACTGCTGCGGCATTAGCTTATGGATTAGATAAAAAAGGGGTTGACCAAAAAATCGCAGTTTATGATTTAGGTGGTGGTACTTTTGATATTTCTATCCTTGAATTAGGTGACGGAGTTTTTGAAGTATTGTCTACAAATGGTGATACACACTTAGGTGGAGATGATTTTGACCAAACTATTATTGATTGGTTGGCTGACGAATTTAAATCAGAAGAAGGAATTGACTTGAGATTAGATCCAATGTCATTGCAAAGAATTAAAGAAGCTGCTGAAAAAGCGAAAATTGAATTATCATCTTCTGCAGAAACTGAAATCAATTTGCCTTACGTTACGGCTACGGCTTCTGGACCAAAACACCTAGTAAAAAAATTAACAAGAGCTAAATTCGAGCAATTGTCTGATTCTTTAGTAAAACGTTCTATGGAGCCAGTTGCTAAAGCATTGAAAGATGCAGGTTTATCTACTTCAGATATTGACGAAGTTATCTTAGTTGGGGGTTCTACAAGAATGCCAAGAATTGCTGACGAAGTTGAAAAATTCTTTGGTAAAAAAGCATCAAAAGGAGTAAACCCTGATGAAGTTGTGGCAATCGGTGCTGCTATTCAAGGTGGTGTTTTATCTGGAGATGTAAAAGATGTATTGTTATTAGACGTTACACCTTTGTCTTTAGGTATCGAAACTATGGGGAATGTATTAACAAAATTAATTGAGTCTAATACGACTATTCCAACCAAAAAATCACAAGTATTCTCAACTGCAGCTGATAACCAACCAAGTGTTGAAATCCACGTATTGCAAGGAGAAAGAACAATGGCTGCGGATAACAAAACAATCGGTCGTTTCCACTTAGATGGAATTCCACCATCACCAAGAGGCGTTCCTCAAATTGAAGTTACATTTGATATTGATGCCAATGGTATCATCAAAGTTTCGGCTACTGATAAAGGAACTGGAAAATCACATGATATTCGTATCGAAGCTTCGTCTGGTTTAACAGTAGAAGAAATCGAAAGAATGAAAAAAGATGCCGAATTGAATGCTGACTCTGATAGAATTGCAAAAGAAAGAGTCGAGAAATTGAACGAAGCTGACAGTATGATTTTCCAAACAGAAAGTCAATTGAAAGAGTTGGGAGAAAAAATCTCTGATGAAAACAAAACAACTATCGAATATGCTCTAACCGAATTGAGAATGGCACACCAATCGCAAGATTTGGAAGCTATCCAAAAAGGTCTTGACAATGTAAATGCAGCTTGGAAAACAGCTACTGAAGCAATGTATGCTCAAGGCGAAGCTGGTCAAGCGCAAGACGCACAGCCGCAAGCTGAAGCATCGGGTGATAATACACAAGATGTAGAATTTGAAGAAGTAAAATAATCTTTTTAGATAAAAGATAATAGACGAATAGATAATTGAAGTTTAAGAGCCGAGCAAGTAATTGCTCGGCTTTTTTTATGATAGTTTAGTATGCTTTTGTTGTGACATTTTTACAATTACAAATGCATGTGGAAAAGTTATTGCTGCCAAAAAGGAGAAAAACAAAGCGTCAAAAATGGTTTCATCCATAAAAAATAAATAAAGGACAACAATTCCAAAAAGTGAAATTATCCAATAGATGAAGGCAGATTTAAAATATAATTTGAAATTTTTAAAACTATACTTTCCATAAAGAAAAGTTATTTGGTCGTGTAGCGAAGGAATACTGTGCCAAAAAATGAAGTAAAGTGCAAATCCCCAAATTAAACTTCCAACTTTAAACAAAATTGCAAACACCAACAAATAGAGTAATTCTTCGACTATTTTTTGTTTGAATTTTATCGATTTATAATAGTAATAGGCAAAAAACATGCTCAATGTAATCCCAAAAAAATCCAATACATAAGCGAGATTTATAAATTCTATGTTAACATTCGTGATTGAAAATATAATTTGTTCAACTTCTTTAGCATGAAAAACAAACAATAGCAATAAAATAAATATACCATAGTTGAATTGATAGATGGGTTTAATCCATTTAAAATTGTAATATTCTAGTCCTTGCCAATGTTGTTCTCCAAAATGATAACCACTTATTAGAATAAATAATAGCAAAGCTAACCACGGGATTATTACAAAAATTAAAGCTGAAAATGAAACTACTATTATATAAGACAACAACAATTTTATATACGAAATAGGTTTTTTAGTAACGGCTATTTTTTTAAAAACTACTAAATCGTTAGCGCCATGAAGAATTCCGAATGAGAAAATTAGTAAAAATCCAAAGAATAATTGGAATTGATCTTCAAAAAAGGAAGTTGTCCAAAGTCCTAAAAAGCTAGCTAATATTGACAAATTCGAGTTTTTTGACATTTCAAATAAATTTTGTTTAAAAATAATTAAAAATAATTAAACAAAACGTATTTATTTTTGTTTAATGTTTTATACATTTGTTTAGACAAAAATATAATTGTCGAAAAATCAATATTTAATCAAAACACTTTATTATGACTAACTTTATGTTTATTTCTGTTACTGTTTCCAAAATGTTGCCAGATGATTACACTGGATTTACTTTTTTTGTTGGATGTATGGCCATGATGGCCGCTTCGGCTTTTTTCTTTTTATCCTTAAACCAATTTGATAAAAAGTGGCGTACATCAGTATTAGTTTCAGGTTTAATTACCTTCATTGCTGCTGTCCATTATTTCTACATGAAAGAATATTGGGGAGAATTTCATGAATCACCAACGTTCTTTAGATATGTAGATTGGATTTTGACTGTTCCATTGATGTGTTTAGAGTTTTATCTAATTCTGAAAGTGGCTGGTGCAAAAACAGGTTTGCTTTGGAAAATGATTTTTTATTCCGTTGTAATGCTAGTAACAGGATATTTAGGTGAGACACTTTTTAAAGACCAAGCCCAAATTTGGGGTTTAATTTCTGGAGCTGCTTATTTTGCAATTGCTTATGAAATTTGGTTAGGAAGTGCAGCAAAATTAGCCAAAGATGCTGGGGGTGCAGTCTTGGAATCACACAAAATTTTGTGTTGGTTTGTACTCGTTGGTTGGGCCATTTATCCATTAGGATATATGTTAGGAACCGATGGATGGTACACTTCAATATTAGGAAAAGGTAGTGTGGACGTTGCATACAACATTGCAGATGCTATCAACAAAATTGGTTTTGGTTTAGTAGTTTACAATTTAGCTGTTAAATCCACCGAAAAATAATTTTTAGTTTATTGGTTGAAAGCCGTCTCGTTCCCATAACGAGACGGTTTTTGTTTTTTGTAAAAATCTTATAGATTATTTTGTACATTAGCTATCTATTTTTAACCTATTATTTTTTACTATGAAAAAGATTATTTTGTTTGCTTTTGTTGCCCTATTGAGCGTTAATTGTTTTAGCCAAAAAAAGAATTCAGTTGCCAAAAACACGGCATCAACTTCTGTGTTTCCTAAATTAGATAATCTCCAAGTCGAGATTAAAAGAGGTAATTTTCAAGTCACAATTTCTGAAAAGGGTAAAACCAATGATATGCTTATTGTCAAAGCGGTTGATGGATCTTTCGCTCCAACCAATTGCAAACTAAGTTCGTTTATGGCTAGCGGTGTGAAGTTGTATTTACTAACTTGGACAGAAAACAACGTTGTAAAAACGAATTTAAAAACCGAAGACAGAACTACAATTTACTCGGTTATTTATGAGATAGCTTCCAAAAAGCAAGTTTTTTCAAGCTATCAATTAACGAATCACATTACTGAAATAGTGTCTTTGGGTGGTACAGCTGCCACCGAGACGCAAGAAAAAATGAGAAGAGAAGGTTTTGAATTCACACTAAATCCAGATGGCTCTGTAACTCAGAAAAATAAAACTCAGCAAAATAAATTAGTTTACGACCCAGCCAAAATGGAATTTGTTGCTAAAAAGAAATAAAGAAAAATCCCGAAGTAATTCGGGATTTTTTTTATTAAGATATTTTCAAAGATTTACTCCGAAACTTTCAGCTCAAAGGTTTTGTTCCAGTTTTTACCAGTTACGAAAATCGTATTTGTCTTTTTGTTATACGCAATTCCGTTTAAAACCTCTGCTTCTTTGTTGGTTACTTTTGCTCGCAATGCCGATAAATCCATGACGGCTTCCACAGCTCCAGTTTGGGGATTAATCACGGCTATGGCGTCTTTTTGCCAGATGTTGCCATAGAGTTTTCCATTAATCCATTCCAGTTCGTTGACGCTTTTAATTTTGCTGTCGTTGGTATATACATTTATAAAATCGGTAAGTTTTTGCGTTTC
>JAYVNT010000319.1:0-13765 GCA_043758285.1 Flavobacterium sp. | reverse complement strand
TTGGCTTTACCAACATGGTTATTGCCGATGTGCCTACACCATTAGCATTGCCCTTTGCCTTCTTTCCTATGACGGAAAAAGCGCGTTCGGGATTGATTATTCCTTCCTATAACGACAGTAATACAAGAGGTTTTTCATTGCAAAATGGTGGTTATTATTTTGCGCTCAGCGATAATTATGACTTGGCTGTTCTGGGCGACTATTACACGAACGGCAGTTATGCTATGCGATTTGAGTCTTCGTATGCCAAGAAATATAAATTCTTGGGCAATGTAAACATTCGTTTTGAAAACCTTATCAATAGTGAACGTGGTTATCCTGATTATTCGAGAACTAATATTTACAACATACAATGGTCGCATTCAAAGGATTCGAAATCAAACCCAAATTCTCGTTTTTCGGCATCCGTAAATCTTGGAAGTAGCAAGTATTATGTTAATTCAATAAATCAAGTCAATGTAGGTTCTAGGTTAAATAATCAGTTGAGTTCTTCGATTTCTTATTCTAAAACGTTTAACTCAATTCCACAAGTCAATTTGTCATTGACAGCTTCACATTCGCAAAACACAAACACCAAACAAATCAGCATGACCTTGCCAACATTGCAATTGAGTGTGGACAGGATGTATCCTTTTGCACAAAAAAATGTTGTTAAGAAAGGTTTTTTTAAGAACATCAATTTGCAATACAATTTAAGAGGCGAAAACAGAATTCAAACTACGGATTCGCTTTTCTTCAAACCGCAAATGTTTAGAGATGCTAAAATTGGTTTCCAGCACAGCATTCCGTTGAGCACCAACTTTAAGGTTTTCAAATATTTTAGTGCCACCACTTCTTTGAACTATAATGAAGTTTGGTATTTAAAAACCATCCGAAAACAATTTAATGCTACACAAAATAAAGTCGTTGATGTTGAAGTTCAAGGTTTTGATGCGTTTAGAACCTATAATTTTTCCCTCGGATTGGGAACAACCATTTACGGAACGTTTAATTTTGGTGATAACAAAAAAATAAAATCAATTCGTCATGTAATGCGTCCTAACGTTTCCTACAGTTATACGCCAAGTTTTTCAAAATATTATGACACCTATGATTCCGATGGAAGTGGGACTATGATAAAAGACTACACTCGATTTGACGGAGGAATTTTTGGATCACCAGGAAGAGCAATGTCAAACAATTTAGGGTTCAATTTGAGTAACACTTTTGAAGCCAAAGTAACCGACAAAGATTCTACCAAAACAGAACCAAAAAAAGTCATGTTATTGAACAATTTGAATTTCTCTACAAGCTATGACATCAGTGCCGATTCGCTGAAATGGTCGCCAATGCGTGTTAGTGGCGGAACGCAATTTTTGAAACAAAAAATGAATGTCAATTTTGGCGCAACCCTTGATCCGTATGCCATAAATAATGCTGGTCATCGCATCAACACTTGGAATATTGACAATGGCGGAAGTTTGTTCCGGATGACCAGCGCCAATATGACCTTGAACTATGCTTTCTCTAGCAAAGATATTGAGGGCGACGATAAGAAAAATTCGCAAGGCAAAAGAAACGGCGGACGAGAAGATGATTTGTTTGGTACCAATACCGACTTGAGCGACAGACGTCAGAGTCAATTTAAAAAAGAAGACGAAAACTCCAAAGAACCCAAAACGGAGTTCTTTAAATACAAATTGCCGTGGGATATGAATCTCGCTTATTCCTTGACCTATTCCAACAACAATCGGGAGAAAAAAATCACCGGAAACTCAGTAATGGTTTCCATGAATACCGATTTGACACCTAAATGGAAGATTGGCGCATCGACGGGTTATGACTTTGTACAAAAAGGAGTCACCTTTACCCAACTTCGATTTGAAAGAGATTTGCTTAGTTGGCGCATGGATTTCAATTGGGTTCCTTTTGGAGACAATCCCTATTGGGGATTTTTTATCGGTATAAAAGCAGGCGTTTTGAGCGATATCAAATACGATAAACGAAACCAAGCAGACAAACTGATTAAGTAGTGTTCAGAGATTTTGAAATAAATTCAATATAAATGAAAAAAATAATTTTTACAGCCAAAGCACCAGCACCAATTGGACCCTACAACCAAGGGGTTTTGATGGGCAATACGCTTTATACTTCGGGACAAATAGCGCTAAATCCTGCCACGATGGAATTGGTTCTTGACGATATAGAAACCGAAACCAAGCAGGTAATGGAAAACATGAAAGCCGTTCTCGATGCTGCCGATATGACTTTTGACAACGTAGTAAAAACAACCATTTTCATCATGAACATGGGTGATTTTGCTCGAATTAACACTGTTTACGGAAGTTACTTTGACGAAAAAACAGCGCCCGCACGCGAAACCGTTCAAGTAGCCGGTTTGCCAAAAGGCGTGAATGTAGAGATTTCCATGATAGCGGTGAAGTAGTTTTCTGTTATCTGTTGACTGTTTTCAAAGGGTGCGCAGTCGAATTGATAATAAATAAAATCCTCAATGGTGAACTTAGCTAACAACACCGCCCCTATTTCTGGCAATCACACGCACATTTTTGGCAATTATAAGCACTAAAAGGTCTGCTAATACAGACCATTAGTGCGTTCCGCTGGCGGAAAGCGTCAACTAAGCGGCGGAAAGCATTAACTAAGTAACAAAACGTATCAACTAAGCGGCGGAAAGCATTAACTAAGTGACGGAAAGCGTTAACTAAGTAGCGGAAAGGGTTATGAAAGCTATAGAAAACAATAAAGAGGATGCGGAAGGAGTTGTGGAAGTTATTTTTTTTAGTAAGTTTGGGAAATACTACGCAACAAAACATGCGCCTATCGCTCTCTAATGGTAAAAAATGGTAAAAAAGGTGCGGGTATAAGAGAGTTGTAACGTTGTGCAACATGCCCGTAAGAGGAACTCAAATTATATAATTTTTCATTATAACAGATATTCAAGATAATTATTTAAAAATATTCACAGAGTAGGAGAATCGCTGGATGAATGCTTGGAAGAATAAAGACGAAGAAGTGGTTCGTGAAATTCTTGCTGATGATTTTACATTAACAAGTTCCTTATCAACTAGAGCGCTAATGACAAAAGCACAATGGATTGCGGCACTGCCAAATTATAATTGTACGAGTTTTGCATTTGATAAAATAAATGTCCGAGTCAACGAAAATACTGCTGTATTAAATATTTGGTTTCATCAAGAAGCAAATGCGAACGGCAAAGATTGGAATGGATATTTTTTAATGACTGATATTTGGGTAAAACAAATAAGCGAAAATTGGCAAGTAATTGCAAGGCATGCAAGTTGGATAAATCCGCCTAAATAATATCACCATTGCACAACAACCTTATTCACAACTTTGAGCACCAGTTATGGGTTGGTTTTTTGAATTCCTATTCCAACCGACAAACTAACAAACAAATCATCCCGCCATATAGCGGGATGATTTGTTATGGGAAACATATAATTTAAACGCACAATCGTGTAACGGGGTTACTAGCGTTTAAAAATAAATTTGTATCATACTAATCATTAAAAAATAATATTATGAAATCTATACTTATTGGAACTGTTGCATTGCTATTTTCAATTCATAGTCAAGCACAAAATCAAAACACGAGCACGGTTACCAAAACCACAACCACCACTATCAAAGACAACGAAGGCGAACATAAAATCGTAAAAAAAGAAGAAACAAAAGAACTTCAAAACATTGAGTTGAATTCAGTACCCGCCAATACACTGAACACGGAGATGAAAGAAACACCGGTTCAAGTAACTTCTACAACAAAAGTGATTGTTGATGGCGTTCAAAAAGCAGTAGATGTTGACCGTTCTGCCTATTATATGAACAACGATACTAAATATCAAATAGCTGCAGATAAATATGGTTACACAGTTACTAATCCAAATAGCAACCGGTTGGCATTGTTGAGAAGAACATCCAATAACAATTATATTTACAAAAACAAAAAACAGTTTTCAATAGGTCATTTTGACGCTAACGGTAATCTTATTTTAGAAACCTATGACGAAAAAACAGATAAAGTATACGTTGAAGTATTTAATCTGCAAAAATAACTTTCCGACCCTACTAAAAACAAAAACCCCAAAATCTATTAGATGCCCCCAAAAAGTTAGAAACTATTTGGGGGTTTTTTATTTAAAGAAAAGTTAAGTACGATTATGTATTTAAGGATGAATATATAGAATTAGTTTTGAAAAAATGTAATTCCTCTTAATCCTATGTGAATAGTTTTATACTTTGTTTGCCTTTAAATTATATTTTGGTTTAAAATACGAGTACTTTTAAATTTTCCCATATTAATATAAAATTTCCATTTTCAGGTTCTTGTTTGTAACTTTGTCTTCTGCTATATAATTATGACAACACAACAACTCACTCAACAAATTCTTGACAAAAAATCCTTTCTCTGCATTGGTCTCGATGTCGATTTGACTAAAATTCCACAACATTTATTAGCTACCGAAGACCCAATTTTCGAATTTAATAAAGCGATAATCGATGCTACTCACGATTTGTGTGTTTCTTTTAAACCAAATACAGCTTTCTACGAAGCGTATGGTGTAAAAGGTTGGCAATCATTAGAAAAAACCATTAAATATATTAACGAAAACTATCCAGAAATCTTTACTATTGCCGATGCCAAACGTGGCGATATTGGCAATACTTCATCCATGTATGCCAAAGCTTTTCTTGAAGATTTGAATTTTGATAGCATTACCGTTGCGCCTTATATGGGAAAAGACAGTGTCGAGCCTTTTCTTGCCATCGAAAACAAGCACACTATTCTATTAGCTTTAACATCAAATGATGGTGCTTTTGATTTCCAAATAAAAAACATAAGCGGTAAAAAACTCTATCGGCTTGTGATTGAAACTTCTCGAGAATGGAAAAATGCAGAGAACTTAATGTTTGTTGTGGGAGCAACAAAAGCAAAATTTTTGACCGAAATTAGAAAGTTAGCACCGAATAATTTTCTTTTAGTTCCAGGAGTTGGTGCACAAGGCGGGAGTTTACAAGAGGTTTGCAAGTATGGGATGAATGACGATGTTGGGATGTTAATCAATTCGTCACGTGAAATAATTTATGCTTCTAATGATATCGATTTTGCTGCTAAAGCCAGAGAAAAAGCATCAATAATGCAACAGGAAATGCAAGGGATTCTGAAAATTTTTAAATAATTTGAAAATAGTTATAGATCAACTCGGCACACAACACACGTTTGAAACAACTCCAAAACGAATAATTTCACTAGTGCCATCACAAACCGAATTATTGTATGATTTGGGTTTGGAAGAAAGTATTGTTGGGATAACTAAATTTTGTGTGCATCCTTTTCATTTTAAATCGACTAAGAAAATTATTGGTGGTACTAAAAAAGTACATTTCGAGAAAATCCGTTTACTTCAACCCAATATTATCATTGCCAATAAAGAGGAAAATACCAAAGAAATTGTTGGAGAATTGACGAAAATCTGCCCAGTTTGGGTTACGGATATTATTACTTTGGAAGATAATTTAAAAATGATTGAAGACTTTGGAGTACTCTTTGATAAAAGAACCGAAGCTCAAAAATGGTGTGACAAAATCAATTTTGCACACCAAGATTTTTTACATTTTATTAAAGACAAACCTTTTCAAAAAGTAGCTTATTTTATTTGGGCAAATCCATATATGGTTGCTGGAAAAAATACGTTTATCAACGAGATGCTTAAGTTGAATAACTTCCAAAATATTTATCAAAAAAGGGAAGAAAGGTATCCAGAAATAATCATCCAAAAAATAAGAATTCATGGTGATCCAGACTTAGTGCTGCTTTCTTCAGAACCTTTTCCGTTTACGGATGAACACGCTTTCGAAATTGGAAGATACACACATCATGCCACAACTGTTTTTGTTGATGGCGAAATGTTTTCTTGGTACGGAAGTCGGCTTGTGAAAGCTTTTGACTATTTCAAGAAACTGCATCAAAAGATTTAATTTTTAAAACAATATATTTACAAAAAAACAGCAGTGATTAATTATACCATTTACGAAAATCAACAAAGCAACCAATGGGTGACTTTTGTTCATGGCGCAGGCGGAAGTTCGGCAATATGGTTTAAGCAAATAAGAGAATTCCAAAAAGAATATAATGTGTTGTTATTAGATTTGCGCGGTCATGGAAATTCAAAGCCAACATTAAAAACGGCTTTCAAGCAGAAATATACTTTTTCAGCATTGGCTAATGATATTTTAGAAGTTTTGGATTTTTTAAAAATCGAAAAATCACATTTTGTTGGTATCTCACTCGGGACAATTCTTATCCGACAACTAGCAGAAATGTATCCTGAAAGAGTACAAAGTATGATACTTGGTGGTGCTATTTTGAAAATGAATTTTCGTTCACAAGTACTGATGCGACTAGGAAATATTTTCAAATATGTTTTGCCTTATTTGGTTTTGTATCGCTTTTTCGCCTTTGTAATTATGCCCAAGAAAAGTCATAAACAATCGCGCTTGTTGTTTATCAATGAAGCAAAAAAATTATATCAAAAAGAATTTATTAAGTGGTTCAAACTTACGGCAGAGATAAACCCAGTTTTGAAATGGTTCAGACAAGTAGAATTAAATATTCCAACTTTATACATCATGGGAGAGGAAGATTATATGTTTTTGCCTTCTGTTCGTAAAGTTGTAGAAAAACATTATAAATCTTCAAAGCTTTTTGTAATTGAACAATGTGGTCATGTAGTTAATGTTGAAAAACCAAACATTTTCAACAAAGAAGTAATTTCTTTTATTAAAGTTTATAAATAAAAAAAAACCGGTGCTATGAGAACACCGGCATTTTTAACTAACCTAAACCAATATAATAAAAAACCAAATTTATTACACTACAAATATATAACCTCTTAATGATGTGTAATGTTAAGAATATGTTATACTTATGTTATTGATTTCTAAAAATTTAGATTTATTTATTGTCCTGCAATGCAAATACTCTTTGTAACAAAGTAGAGGTTCTTGAGCTCAAATTAGTCCTGATATTTTTTTCCTCGACAGCTATCATTTTAAAGACGCCTTCCAACGCTTTGTTGGTCGTATAATCAGTCAAATCTGGATTTACTTTTCTAACCAATGGAATGCTATTGTACTTAGTGATAATATTTGTCCATACTTTATCGGCACCAACTTTTGCAAAGGAGTTTTTAATCACGGGATTAAATTTATCATATAAAGGAGTTGTGGTTGTAGTCTGCAAATAAGTTGTAGCAGCACTTTCGTTGCCCAACAAAATATTTCTGGCATCACTAAAACTCATACTTTTTACAGCATCTACAAAAATAGGAGTAGATTCTTTTACGGCATCTTCTGCGGCACGGTTCAACATTTTTATACCGTTATCAGCTAAAGAACTTAATCCGATTGTTCGTAACGCTCTATCTACTTTTTGCAATTCTTCTGGAAGCAAAATTTTAACAGTTTCATTTTTGTAAAATCCATCAAGTGCAGTTAATTTTGATACTTGTTTGGAGATTCCGTTATTCAATGCCTCTTTTAATCCGCCAGCAATATCGAGACCAGCGTTTGGATTAAGTTCAGGAAACTGATTGGTGACTTGTTGTAATTCTGCGCAACTTAAGAGCGTGAACATTAAAAAAATGGAGAGAAAGGTTTTCATAATAGTAGTTTTTTAAAACTGATAATCAAAAATAAAGCCAAAAAATATTTAAGCAAAAACAACCGTTTTATTATTATATACCATCGTTTTTCTCTCTGCATGCAATTTTATGGCTCGTGCCAACACCATACGTTCTAAATCTTTTCCTTTCATGATAAAATCTTCTATCGAATGACTGTGTGTAACTCGAGTAATATCTTGTTCAATAATTGGTCCTTCGTCCAATGCTTCGGTAACATAATGACTCGTGGCACCAATAATTTTCACACCTCTGTTAAACGCAGAATGATAAGGTTTTGCACCGGGAAAAGCAGGGAGAAACGAATGGTGAATATTGATAATTTTGTTTTTGTATAATTCGATCAAATTTGGAGTGATAATTTGCATGTATCTTGCCAATACTACAAAATCTATTTGGTGTTTTTCTAAAACAGCAAGCTGAGCTTTTTCTCCAGCTTCTTTATTTTCTTTGGTAAAAGGAATGTAATGAAACGGAATAGAAAATCGTTCGGCAACAGTGCTTAAATCATTATGGTTACTTATAATTAATGGAATTTCAACATTCAATTCGCCTGTGCTATATCTTCCTAAAATATCATACAAACAATGGTCGTATTTAGAAACAAAAATAGCCATTCTAGCTTTGTTTTGTATGGTGTAAATCTCCCATGACATTTCAAATTGGGTAGCTAATTTATCTTGAAAATCCGTTTTAAAACTTTCAATTGAAAAAGGAGTACTGCTAAATTCACATTCCAATCGCATAAAAAAAACATCTTGATCGCCATCTACATGTTGATCAAGATAAATAATATTTCCTCCAATCGAAGCAATATAGTTGGTTACCGAAGCGATAATTCCTTTTTGGTCACGACAATGGATAAGTATAACAATTTTGTTCATTTTATTTTTGAAATTCAAAGTTTCTGAATTCCAAATCTAAACTTATTTTGGGGTATTTTTTATAGAAAACTAATTTTTATGTTTTATGCTAATTACCACTTCGTTTTTTGAAAAATCCGTAAATTGCCACACTTTAATTATCATATCCTTAAAATGGAACCACAAATACCTTATATCCCTAAAAATAAAGTAAGAATTGTAACTGCCGCTTCACTTTTTGACGGTCACGATGCAGCAATCAACATTATGCGAAGAATTATTCAGTCGACAGGTGTTGAAGTGATACATTTGGGACACGATAGAAGCGTGGAAGAAGTTGTAAACACTGCCATTCAAGAAGATGCCAATGCTATTGCTATGACTTCGTATCAAGGTGGACACAATGAGTATTTCAAATACATGCATGATTTATTAAAGGAAAAAGGAGCAGGACATATCAAGATTTTTGGTGGTGGTGGAGGTGTTATTTTGCCCAGTGAAATAGCCGAACTGCAAGCATATGGCATTACCAGAATATATGCGCCAGATGATGGACGTTCGATGGGATTGCAGGGGATGATTAATGATTTAGTGAAACAATCCGATTATCCGATTGGTGATGAACTTAATGGTGAACTCAAACACATTGAAGATAGAAATCCAACAGCTATTGCACGCTTGATTTCGGCCGCGGAGAATTTTCCTGATATTGCCAAACCGGTTTTTGACAAAATTCACAGCATGAATGAAACGTCTAAAATTCCTGTTTTGGGGATTACTGGAACTGGTGGTGCTGGAAAATCGTCTTTAGTAGATGAATTGGTTCGAAGATTTCTGATTGATTTTCCTAAAAAAACTATTGGTTTAATTTCCGTTGATCCATCCAAACGAAAAACAGGTGGCGCATTATTAGGCGACAGAATTCGCATGAATGCTATCAACAATCCTAGAGTTTATATGCGTTCGTTGGCCACAAGACAATCTAACTTGGCGTTGTCTAAATATGTTGCCGAAGCTATTCAGGTTTTGAAAGCGGCAAAATATGATATTATAATTCTAGAAACTTCTGGTATTGGGCAATCTGATACGGAAATTATGGATCATTCTGATGTTTCGTTGTATGTGATGACACCAGAATTTGGTGCTGCTACGCAATTAGAAAAGATTGATATGCTTGATTTTGCGGATTTAGTGGCGTTGAATAAATTTGACAAACGTGGTGCTTTGGATGCTATTCGCGATGTGAAAAAACAATACCAACGCAATCACAATCTTTGGGATTCTAATCCGGATGAAATGCCTGTTTTTGGAACAATTGCTTCGCAGTTTAATGACCCAGGAATGAATACCCTCTACAAAAAGATTATGGATAAAATTGTAGAAAAAACGGCTGCTGATTTGAAATCTACTTTTCAAATCACGCGTGAAATGAGTGAGAAGATCTATGTCATTCCGCCACACAGAACTCGTTATTTATCTGAGATTTCAGAGAACAATCGGAAGTATGATGAAACGGTTTTAACGCAGGTTGAAGTCGCTCAAAAATTATATGGAATTTATAAAACCATAGAAACAGTTAACAAAAAAGCACCAAAATTTGACAAAGCAGGAATTGACGTTAACTCGTTAAACAGTAGTGAAGATAATAGAGTATTCCTAAACTTATTGATTAATGAATTCGACCGCGTAAAAATGAACCTTGACCCGTTCAATTGGGAAATTATTCTCACTTGGAATGATAAGGTTGCCACCTATAAAAATCCAGTTTACAGCTTTAAAGTGCGTGATAAGGAAATTAAAATTGCCACGCATACCGAAAGCTTATCACATTCTCAAATTCCTAAAATTGCATTGCCAAAATACCAAGCTTGGGGCGATATTTTAAAATGGAATTTACAAGAAAATGTTCCTGGCGAATTTCCTTTTGCCTCTGGATTATATCCGTTCAAGCGTGAAGGCGAAGATCCGTCTCGAATGTTTGCTGGAGAAGGCGGACCAGAACGGACAAACAAACGTTTCCATTATGTGAGTGCTGGTTTGCCTGCTAAACGTTTATCTACGGCTTTTGATAGCGTAACGCTATACGGAAACGATCCTGATTTGCGTCCCGATATTTATGGAAAAATCGGGAATGCAGGCGTTTCTATTTGTTGTTTGGACGATGCCAAGAAATTGTATTCTGGTTTTGATTTGAGCCATCCGTTGACTTCCGTTTCGATGACGATTAATGGTCCAGCGCCAATGTTGTTGGGTTTCTTTATGAATGCCGCTATTGATCAAAATTGCGAAAAATACATTGTTGAAAATAATCTTCAGGTGGAAGTAGAGGAAAAAATCAACGAAATCTACAAGAAAAAAGGATTGCCAAGACCAAAATATAATGGCGATTTGCCCGAAGGAAATAATGGTTTAGGATTGATGCTTTTGGGAGTTACGGGAGACCAAGTGTTGCCAAACGAAGTGTATCAAGATATTAAAATTAAAACGTTGTCACAAGTTCGTGGTACGGTGCAAGCCGATATTTTGAAAGAAGACCAAGCTCAAAACACGTGTATTTTTTCTACCGAATTTGCTTTGCGATTAATGGGCGATGTGCAGGAATATTTTATTCTGAAAAACGTGCGTAACTTTTATTCGGTTTCCATTTCGGGCTATCACATTGCCGAAGCGGGTGCAAATCCTATTACCCAATTGGCGTTTACCTTGTCCAATGGTTTCACTTATGTAGAGTATTATTTGAGCCGTGGGATGAACATCAATGATTTTGGGCCGAACTTATCGTTCTTTTTCTCCAACGGAATTGATGCCGAGTACGCAGTGATAGGAAGAGTAGCGCGTAAAATTTGGGCGAAAGCCATGAAGAATAAGTACGGTGCAAACGAAAGAGCGCAAATGTTGAAATACCACATTCAAACTTCGGGTCGATCGTTGCACGCTCAGGAAATAGATTTCAACGATATTCGTACGACCTTGCAAGCGTTGTATGCCATTTATGATAACTGTAATTCGTTGCATACGAATGCTTATGACGAAGCGATTACTACGCCAACCGAAGAAAGCGTGCGTCGTGCCATGGCAATACAATTGATTATCAACAAGGAATTGGGCTTAGCCAAAAATGAAAACCCAATACAAGGTTCGTTTATCATTGAGGAGTTGACCGATTTGGTTGAAGATGCTGTATTGCAGGAATTTGATAGAATTACGGAACGTGGTGGTGTGCTTGGTGCGATGGAAACGATGTACCAACGCAGCAAAATTCAAGAGGAAAGTTTGTATTATGAAACGTTGAAACATACCGGTGAGTTTCCAATTATTGGCGTAAACACCTTCTTGAGTTCCAAAGGTTCGCCAACCGTTTTACCAGCGGAAGTTATTCGTGCTACCGAAGAAGAGAAACAATTTCAAATCCAAACTTTAGAGCATTTGCACCAAGCCAATGGCGATAAAGAAGCAGAACACATAGAATTGCTACAAAACGCCGCCATTAAAAACGAAAACCTATTTGAATTGTTGATGGATGCCACTAAATATTGCTCTCTCGGACAAATAACTGCTGGGTTGTTTGAAGTTGGTGGGCAGTATAGAAGGAATATGTAAACTAACGGTATAGACTTCTTAGACGTTTAGACCTCTTAGACTTTTTTAGACAGAAAGAAACCTCACATTGATGTAAGGTTTTTGGGTTTTAGTAATACGCTCTAAGAATGTCACCTTATTTTTCAGTAATTTTGTTTATTTATGACACTACGGCGGGAGACCATATATACCGAGTGTCAAAAACAGTATTTTGTTTTTGATTTAATTATAATACAAAAACACTTCTGAAATCAATAATTAGTGCTTAATACAACTATTTTGATACAATTTATTTAATCGTATTACATAAAGAAATACATTTGGGTCTTTAATTTTTTAACGATGAAAAAAATCTACACTTTCTTAGCCCTTAGCACAATGCTATTGTCAACAATAACGTGCTTATCACAAGTACCACAATTTTCACATGTCGTGATTGTCATTGGCGAAAACACAGCGTCAACCGCTGTTTTTGGTAGCTCAAGTGCACCTTACATCAATGCACTTGCTACACAAGGAGCAAAGTTTACCAACTCATTTGCGTTATCGCATCCAAGCCAACCGAACTACCTGCAAATGTATTCGGGAAGCAACCAAGGCGTAACAACGGACAACGCTATTGCAACTAAATATACCAGCGCCAATTTAGGAAGCGAATTACTAACTGCAGGAAAAACATATACCACCTATTCTGACGGACTGCCTTCAGTAGGATATGACGGAAGTACCAGTGGGAGCTATGTTAGAAAACACAATCCTGCCGCCAACTGGATGGGAACTGGTGTTAACCAAATTCCAACCACTACCAACCAACCTTTTACAGCATTTCCAACCAATTATGACAACCTGCCAAGTCTATGCTTTGTAGTACCCAACCTGTGTCATGACGGTCATGATAGCTGCGCGCCTATTAGCAACAAAGTATTGCAATATGACACTTGGGTTAGTCAAAACCTAGATGCCTACAAACAATGGTGTATCAACAACAATTCGTTGCTTATTGTTACTTATGACGAAGACGATTTTACAGTAACCAATAAAGTAGCGACCGTGTTTTATGGAGCGCATGTACTGGTTGGCGCTTACTCACAAACTATAAACCATTACAATGTGTTAAGAACCCTTGAAGATGCTTTTTCTATACCAACCCATGCAGGAGCAGCGGCTACAGCAACCACAATAGATTATGTATGGAACGCCTTAGGACTTCCTGTAGCTGTAAAAAATGAAATAGCACTATACCCAAATCCTGTATCGGGCGATTATATCAACTTGGTAGATACCGATGCCATAGGTTCAGAAAACAACGATGACTATGCTATTGTTAACACGCTAGGACAAACAATTGCCTCAGGTGTCATAGATAACGATAGAATAGCAGTTACTAATTTGCAAAAAGGGATTTATTTTCTGGATATAGTTACCGCTACCAAAACTATTGTCGAAAAGTTTGTGAAGGAGTAAGGCGGTTAGTTATACACTTTACTAACAAGCCGTGTTGTAAAAACAAAACCCATAACATTAGACTGCCCCCAAAAAGTTAGACACTATTTGGGGGTATTTTTATGGAAAGAAAAGTAAAATATGATTATGCGTTTAAACTTGAATGTGTAAAATTAG
>JAYVNT010000318.1:0-4583 GCA_043758285.1 Flavobacterium sp. | reverse complement strand
AGATATTTAAAATTTAATATTTAAAATTACAATGGCATCAAAACCAAGTATTCCTAAAGGAACAAGAGATTTTTCGCCGGCAGAAGTGGCTAAGCGTAACTATATTATTTTGGTGATGCGACTTCATTTTGAAAAGTTTGGTTACCAACCCATAGAAACACCTTCGTTTGAAAACTCAGATACCTTGATGGGAAAATATGGCGAAGAAGGTGATCGTTTGATTTTTAAGATATTGAATTCGGGAGATTATTTAAAAGATGTTCCCTTAGAATTTTTAGAATATAAACAAGAAAAAGCAATCACACCTAAAATCTCCGAAAAAGCGTTGCGTTATGACTTAACCGTGCCGTTTGCGCGCTACGTGGTGCAACACCAAAGCGAGATTGAGTTTCCGTTTAAGCGTTACCAAATCCAACCGGTTTGGCGTGCTGATAGACCACAGAAGGGAAGGTTCAGAGAATTTTATCAGTGCGATGCTGATGTGGTAGGTTCAACCTCGTTGTGGCAAGAAGTAGAGTTGGTGCAATTGTATGACTCGGTATTTGCAGCATTGGGTTTGAATGGCGTTACGATTAAAATCAATAACCGAAAAATATTGTCGGGCATTGCAGAAGTTATTGGCGCATCGGATAAACTGATTGACTTTACGGTGTCTCTAGACAAGCTCGATAAAATAGGCGAAGATGGCGTTAAAAAAGAAATGCTCGAAAAAGGCATATCCGAAACGGCGATAACCAAAGTCCAACCGTTGTTTCACTTTACGGGAAGTGTTCAAGAAAAATTAGATAAATTATCACACTTACTTTCTACATCCGAAGAAGGAAAGAAAGGAGTAGCTGAGTTGCAATTTATTTTTGACAACGTTACGAAATTGGGCTTACAAAAAGCAATTTTAGATTTAGATGTCACCTTGGCTCGTGGCTTGAACTATTATACGGGAACTATTTTTGAAGTTGCTGCACCAGCAACTGTTGCAATGGGTTCCATCGGTGGTGGCGGACGGTATGATGATTTGACCGGAATTTTTGGGTTGAAGGACATGAGCGGTGTGGGCATTTCGTTTGGGTTGGACCGAATCTATTTGGTGCTCGAAGAGCTGCATTTATTTCCAGAAACCGTTACTACAGGAACCAAAGTGCTGTTTCTGAACGTTGGCAAAAGCCAAACATTTGACGCCATGAAAGCCGTTACGATACTCCGACATAACAACATCAAAGCCGAAATGTATCCCGATGCGGCTAAGATTGACAAACAATTTAAACACGCAGAGCGCAGAGGAATTCCGTTTGTGGTGAAAGAAATTGAAGGGTCGAGCTTCGTGTTGAAAGACATTCAAACTGGCGAACAACTGCCGATGGATTTGGATATGCTTATCAAAAAGTTTGGGGATGTCATCCTACGCTCGTAGGGTATATGTTCCAAAGGTTGGCGATGGCATCCTACGCTTGTAGGGTAAAGGTATTAAAGAAATCCCCGCCGAAGGGTTTATTTCATTTAAAGATTTTAAAATCAAGTAAAAATTTCTTTTTCTCTATCAACGTTCGCCAATCGATAAATAACAGCGCACCGAGTAGTAACAAACTTACCGCTAAACCCACAAAAGACTGCCACGAAATGATATGTGATTTGAGACTGCCTACATTTTCTGAAGCATATTTTCCCATAGATAATGCTAGAGTATCACTCGTAAATTTGCCCACAAAAAAAGCGGGTATAATATACAACGGACCAATCCGTGACATGCCAGCAGCAACAAACAAAGGGGTAGTAGGCAAAGGCAACAAGGAATAGAGCAGTATCACTAACTGGCTTTTCCATCCTTTTTCTTTTAGTTTTTTACCCAAAAAAATGATGTCCTCGTTTTTGGCAGGTTTGAAATAAGCATTGGAAATATAAGGAATATACAAGGTGAGTATGTACCTTCCTAAAATAGAACCAACAACGCCAATGCAAATCGATGCCCAAAGATTTAGATGGAAATACAATTGCAAAAAAGTCATGATGGTAAACGCCGGCAGAAACGGAAACGGAACAATATCAAATAAGAGTGCTCCAAGAAAAACTAAACAGCACTGCCACCACATTTTTTGAGGATTATATTAGATGCTAATTTAAGGTTTATAAGGTTTAAAAGTTTAAAGTTGTCTGTTATAGGTTTTACTTTTCCCTAATCCCTTTTCTCTCTTCAGTACAAAAAACTATTTCAGCATTTGTTCCAGAATAAATTTCACTGGCGAACTACCAAAACTTAAGAATTTCTCATGGAAATCTTTCAAGTTATACTTGCTTCCCATTTTCTTTTTATACTCTTCTCTAAGCTGTTGAATGGCGGTTGAACCGCTGTAATAGGAGCAAAGCTGCACTTGAGAGACCGTTGCACGATGGTATTTTTCTTGAACCTGTTGATCGGTTTGGAAGCAGTCTTTTGACAATAGTTTTACGATGGCTTCTTTTGGTTTGTTGAGTACTTGAATGTCATAATCGATGATAACGTTAGCCAATTCACGAAGTTTCCAAACTCCCAATGCCAATTCGATTTCTGGCTCATGATTTCCCCAACCTTCTTCTACCATCATGCCTTCGCAATATACTGCCCAACCTTCAATCATGGCACCATTTTGAAACACAGAACGCAATACATCTGGCGATTTTTTGTTGTTGTAAATTCCCTGTACGCAATGTCCGGGAACGGCTTCGTGGATGGATAATATTTGTGAAGCATAGAAATTGGTTTCACGTAAAGCACTTTCGGCTTTGGCTGGCGGATATTTTGTTAGGTCATCAATATTGTAATAAGTCGTTCCCTTTTTTTGATAAGGCGGAATAAATTCAGCGCTCGCAAGCGCAAAACCTCTAGCATATTCTGGCATATAACGTACTTTGATAGGCGTAGAAGTAGTATCAAAATCGAATAAGTCTTTTTCAATAATGAACTTTTTCAATTGCGTCACTTGGCTGGTAAGCGATTTGTAGAAATTAGCCGGCGTAGGATGGTTGTCTTGCATTTTGCTCAATACCATTCGGATTACTTCTAAACTGTCTTTTGGTTTGGCTTGTGTTGGATAATATTTTGTCCAGACTTTGTTGGCAGTAACATACATTTTGTCGTGCCACATTTTCTTATCGGCAACGGCTTTTGCATAAATCTGTTCTGGCGTAAAATCGGTAGCTAAGTCGTATTTGAATTTTTCAGCAAATAGTTTTTTACCAATTTGATAGTCTTTGAATTTAAAGTTTTTATCATCATCAATTTTTTGAAGACTGCTAACATAAGTATTCATAGCGATAGTTGCTTTGGCAATGTTTTTTTGCAACGCGTCTTTCTCTGCGGAACTTAAATGAGAAGCTGCAATAGAATCTGTTAGCGATTTCCCGAATACGCCCAAACCACCTTTGTTTTGGCTGATTGCCATTTCCAAATGTTCTTTGGTTAGTTGTTTCAAATTGGCCAAAGCCGCTTTATAATAGCCGTCTGAATTGTCAAGATATTTGGTTAGGATTTTCAAACGCTCGTCTAGCTTTGCATACGGTTGGTTGATGATATAATCACAAGAACCGCTGATGTTATACATTGACGCATCCCATTCTTGTTGTTTGAAAACATCGGTGTACCAAATATCGCTTTCCAATTGGTTCTTTATAATGTTGGAACTTATTTTGTTGTTGTCACTTAGTTGGTCATAATCCAAAGCTTCTAAATCGGCTAACCATTTTTTAGAAAAACTAACATTATCGGTAAAAGCAGCAGCATTTGGCACCACCAGTTTGTCATAATATTTACCATAACCTTGCGCTATAGAACCTGAAGGATATTGTTTCCAATAGGCATCGAGAAATTTAGTTTCAAAAGATGCGAATGTTTTATCGATGTCGTCTTTGTTTTCTTTTTTAGAAGAATTGCAACTAACTACTGTAATGGCTAGCAAAACAAGAACAAGTTTATTAAAGTATTTTTTCATGAGATGGTGTTGATTAATTTTGATTACGAATTTATGAAAAATTACCCCAACTTCAATTTCTTGAAAACATTTTCGATAACGCCATTAACCTCTTCAGAGATTTGTAGTTTGTAGTTTAGATAAATATACACCACCGAAATCAAAATAGATTTCAATCCGATATTAAGTATAGGATGAAAAGAGAAATCCCAAAAGTAGAATGCCATGAATACCAAGCCAATAATGGCAAGGGATTTCAAAGTGTTATTGGTAAAAGGATACAAGTTCATTTTCTTAACCACAAACAAAAGCTTGATTGTGTTATAGACTAGCACCGAAATCAAAGTGGCTAAAGCAGCGCCAACAATTCCATACAATGGAATGAAAATCATATTCAATCCAACCATCAAGAAAACTAAAAGAAATCCAAAGGCCAACACGGTTTTATAATATTTGGTGTTGAGAATTATAGCATTATTGTTTCCCAAAATTAAATCGTAAAATTTAGAGAGTCCAATAAGAAAAACAACTAAAGTTCCGGTGGCATATTTTCCAGGAATTAAAAGATAGATTTGGTCAATATTCAAAAAGATGCCCAGCATTATCAAACCGCCTATAACCTGAAGATTGATAGCGCTTTTTTTA
>JAYVNT010000317.1:0-4588 GCA_043758285.1 Flavobacterium sp. | reverse complement strand
AGCAACTTTTGATGCTTTATTACAAATGAGAAGTGCTGTTACTGTTGCAAAACAAAGAGGTATTTCTTTAGAAAAAGTTTTTAAAGGTTAATTCAAGGTAATTATGGCTAAAGTAAAAGTAAAACAAATAAGAAGTCAAATCAACTGTCCTCTTACACAAAAAAGATGCTTAGATGCTCTTGGTTTAAGAAGAATAGGGCAAGTTGTGGAGCACGATGTGAATCCTGCTATCCTTGGAATGATAAATAAAGTTAAACACTTAGTTTCCGTAGAGGAAGTTAAATAACAAATACAGTTATGAATTTAAGTAACTTACAACCTGCTGAAGGTTCTACACACAATCAAAATAAAAGATTAGGTAGAGGAGAAGGTTCTGGAAAAGGTGGTACTTCTGCAAGAGGTCACAAAGGAGCAAAATCTCGTTCTGGTTATTCTAAAAAAATTGGTTTTGAAGGAGGTCAAATGCCACTTCAAAGACGTGTGCCTAAGTTTGGTTTTACAAACATCAATCGTAAAGAATATCAAGGTGTAAATCTTGACACACTTCAATTATTAGTTGATAACGGAATTGTAACTGATACTGTAGATTTTACAGTATTTGTAGAAAACCGTTTGGCTACTAAAAGTGAAACTGTAAAGATTCTTGGTAGAGGTGAACTAAAAGCAAAATTAAAAGTAACAGCACATAAATTTACTGCTACTGCAAAAGCTGCTATAGAAGCTGCTGGCGGAGAAGCTGTAACCCTATAATTATAGAACAATGAAGAAATTTTTTGAATCATTTTTGAATGTTTGGAAAATAGAAGAACTAAAGAACAGAATTGTTTTGACTCTTTTGATGCTTTTAGTTTACAGATTTGGTGCGCACGTTACGCTTCCGGGTATTGATGCTACACAATTGCATAGCTTGGCTGGTCAAACAAATAAAGGTATTGGATCAATACTTGACATGTTTACTGGTGGAGCTTTTTCAAAAGCGTCAGTATTTGCGTTAGGTATTATGCCATACATTTCTGCTTCAATTGTTGTTCAGTTAATGGGTATTGCCATTCCATATTTGCAAAAACTGCAAAAAGATGGTGAAAGTGGTAGAAAGAAATTAAATCAAATTACTAGATGGTTAACAATTGCCATTACGCTAGTTCAAGGTCCTGGTTATATCTATAACTTATACAGAACTTTACCTAGCAGTGCATTCCTTTTAGGATTTGATTCGTTTTCATTCTTATTTTCATCTGTTTTAATTTTGACTACAGGTACTATTTTCGCCATGTGGTTAGGAGAAAAAATTACAGATAAAGGAATCGGAAATGGTATTTCATTATTGATTATGGTAGGTATTCTTGCCAGGTTACCACAAGCATTATTTCAAGAGTTTACTTCAAAAGTCACCAATAATAATGGTGGCCCAATGTTGTTAGTAATTGAAGTTATCATATGGTTATTGGTAATTATTGCCTGTGTATTATTAGTTATGGCAGTTAGAAAAATCCCGGTACAATACGCTCGTCGTACAACAACCGGAGATTTCGAACAAGACATGATGGGTGGAAACAGACAATGGATTCCGTTAAAACTGAATTCTGCTGGAGTAATGCCTATTATTTTTGCACAAGCAATTATGTTTATACCGGCTGCAGTGGCTGGTCTTTCAAAATCTGAAACATCACAATCAATTGCAGGGACATTCAGTAATATGTTTGGCTTTTGGTATTGTATAGTATTTGGTTCGTTGATTGTAATTTTTACATTCTTTTACACGGCAATTACTGTCCCAACAAATAAAATGGCTGATGATTTAAAAAGAAGTGGCGGTTTTATTCCTGGTGTTAAACCTGGAATTGAAACAGCAGATTTCTTAGATAGAATCATGTCTCTAATAACATTCCCAGGCTCATTATTTCTTGCTTTGATTGCTGTGTTCCCAGCTCTTGTCGTAGGTTTTGGTGTGCAACAATCGTGGGCAATGTTCTATGGTGGTACTTCATTGATTATTATGGTTGGTGTTGCTATCGATACTATCCAACAAGTAAATTCTTATTTGTTGAATAAACACTATGATGGATTGATGAAAAGTGGTAAAAATAGAAAAGCGGTCGCTTAATTTTTATGGCAAAACAATCAGCAATAGAACAAGACGGATCAATAATTGAAGCATTGTCAAATGCAATGTTTCGTGTAGAGTTAGAAAACGGACATGTTGTAATTGCTCATATTTCTGGAAAAATGCGTATGCATTACATTAAATTGTTACCTGGTGACAAAGTAAAATTAGAAATGAGCCCTTATGATTTGTCAAAAGCAAGAATTACTTATAGATATTAAAGATATTCACAATGAAAGTTAGAACATCAGTTAAAAAAAGAAGTGCCGAGTGCAAGATTGTACGAAGAAAAGGCAGATTATACGTAATCAACAAAAAGAATCCTAGATTTAAACAAAGACAAGGATAGTTATGGCAAGAATAGCAGGGGTAGATATACCTAAAAACAAAAGAGGAGTTATCGCTTTAACCTACATCTTCGGAGTTGGTAAAAGTAGAGCAATTGAGGTTTTAGAAAAAGCTCAAGTAAGCCAAGATACAAAAGTTCAAGATTGGAATGATGACGAAATCGGAGCAATTCGTGAGGCGGTATCATATTACAAAATTGAAGGGGAACTTCGTTCAGAAGTTTCACTACACATCAAACGTCTAATGGATATTGGATGTTATAGAGGAATCCGTCACAGATCTGGTCTTCCATTAAGAGGACAAAGAACTAAGAACAACTCTAGAACAAGAAAAGGGAAAAGAAAAACTGTTGCTAACAAGAAAAAAGCAACTAAATAATAAGTAATATGGCTAAAGCAACAACAAAAAAACGTAAAGTTATCGTTGAATCAACAGGTGAAGCTCATATTAGTGCAACCTTTAACAACATCATCATTTCGTTAACAAACAAAAAAGGTGAAGTTATTTCTTGGTCTTCAGCTGGTAAAATGGGTTTCAGAGGTTCTAAAAAGAATACTCCGTATGCAGCTCAAATGGCAGCAGAAGATTGTGGTAAAGTAGCATTGGAAGCTGGACTTAAAAAAGTAAAAGTGTATGTAAAAGGACCAGGTAACGGACGTGAGTCTGCTATCAGATCTATACACAATGCAGGAATTGAAGTAACAGAAATCATTGACGTTACTCCAATGCCACACAACGGATGTCGTCCTCCTAAAAGACGTAGAGTTTAATATAAAGTATAATCAAGATAGAATAAAGATTATCGAAGGATTCTGACCTGAATTCATAATCTCTATCTTAAAACAATTTAAAATGGCAAGATATACTGGTCCAAGTACAAGAATTGCTCGTAAATTTGGCGAAGCAATATTCGGAGAAGATAAAGCCTTCGAAAAAAGAAATTATCCTCCTGGACAACACGGGATGGCTAAAAAAAGAGGAAAAAAATCTGAATTTGCAATCCAATTAATGGAAAAGCAAAAAGCTAAATATTCTTATGGAATTTTAGAAAAACAATTCAGAGGTTTGTTTAAAAAAGCAGCAGCTTCTAAAGGTGTAACTGGTGAAATCCTTTTACAATTATGCGAAGCCAGATTAGATAACGTAGTTTTCAGAATGGGAATTGCTCCATCAAGAAGAGCAGCAAGACAAATCGTTTCTCACAGACACATCACTGTGAACGGAGAATTGGTTAACATCCCATCGTATCACTTGAAACCAGGTGATAAAGTAGCTGTTCGTGAAAAATCTAAATCTGTTGAAGCAATTGGTGCATCATTATCAAATTCATCTCATGTATATGAGTGGATTACATGGAATAATGATACTATGGAAGGAACTTTTGTTTCTGTTCCTGCAAGATTGCAAATCCCAGAAAATATTAAAGAGCAGTTAATCGTCGAATTGTACAACAAATAATAATTGACATTAGTCTAAATTATGGCAATATTTAATTTTCAGAAGCCCGATAAAGTTATCATGATCGATTCAACCGATTTTGAAGGTAAGTTTGAATTCAGACCTTTAGAACCAGGATACGGATTGACAGTAGGTAATGCACTTAGAAGAGTTTTACTTTCTGCGTTAGAAGGTTATGCTATTACATCTATCAGAATTGATGGTGTAGAGCACGAATTTTCAACCATTTCAGGAGTTGTAGAAGATGTTACTGAAATCATCCTTAATTTGAAACAAGTACGTTTCAAACGTCAGATAGACGATGTGGACAACGAGGCAGTTACTATATCTGTTACAGGAAAAGATCAATTGACAGCAGGTGATTTTCAAAAATTCATCTCTGGTTTTCAAGTATTGAATCCAGAATTAGTTATTTGTAATTTAGATAGCAAAGTAAATCTTAATATGGAATTAACTATCGAAAAAGGTCGTGGTTATGTTCCTGCAGAAGAGAACAAAAAGCAAAACTCAGCCATCGGAACAATTTTTACTGACTCAATTTTTACTCCGGTAAAAAATGTGAAGTACGCAATTGAAAATTTCCGTGTGGAGCAAAAAACAGATTATGAAAAATTAGTTTTTGAAATCAAAACTGATGGTTCAATCAATCCAAAAGATGCTTTAACTGAAGCTGCAAAA
>JAYVNT010000316.1:0-4597 GCA_043758285.1 Flavobacterium sp. | reverse complement strand
TTCAGCGTATGGAATTTCCTTGATGATAATCTCTATAGCATGCGCCAAACGAATGTCTTTAGTAGTAACTCCGCCACTGTCATGGGTTGATAGTCGAATAACCAATTTGTTATATACGTTTGACCATTCTGGATGATGCTTCATTTCTTCGGCAACAACTGCTATTTTATTAATAGTAGCAATGGCTTCAACAAAATCAGTAAAAACAAATTGTTTCGCTATATAGTTCTCCGCATAAACCCAACCTGGTATATGACCTAAAGCTTCTTCAAGGATTTCTGTGGTTAAAAGTGACATAATTTAATATTTTTAAATTGGTACTGTAAAGATAAGCAAAATGAAATTCTTCGTCTAATGACAAACTCTTTTTGGCTCATTTTATTAAGATTTTTGATTTCATTCTTTTTGTTAAGAAAATATTCTTTACAAATATTCTATATTGAAACTTAAACTTGTAGGATTCATTAATGAACTTGTAGGATTCATTGATGAACTTGTAGGATTCAATAATGAAATTGCTAAATTGATTAATGAACTTGTAGGATTCATTAATGAAATTGCTATATTGATTAATGAACTTGTAGGATTGATTAATGAATTTGTAGGATTGATTAATGAATTTGGCACATTTATCATTGAATCCTACAACTTTAGTAATAATTTTATACAATCTTTAGATTAATAGGACTTCTTATTCTATAAATATTAAGTTATTTTGATTGAATAGATAGTAAAACCATCCAATTTTTACCCCATAACCTCTGCAACTTCATTTTTTAAATAAGCTAAAGCTAAAGTACTCGGAGATTGTCCATCGAGTAGATTACTTAAAATCTTTTCTCTTAATTGATCAGCATTGGTAATGGTTTCATCCAAAGTAGTTTTTCTAATATTTTGAATGATAGTATTCTTGGCAGTCAAAAGCATCGTCCAAAGTTCATTAGTAATATACACTTGCTGCGTGATGTTGTGCTCATATTCTTGCTCAATATGATGTGTCAAAAGGTTTTGATAAGCCACTTTGTCATCATTTAAAGGTGCCACTCTTATCAACAATTTCGCAGGATTAATTCGTTCCAAGAACAGAGCCAATCGCTCATATGCTTGTAAACGCAAGGGTAACGAATGCTTCTGATTTTCTCTTTGCAATAACCAACGTCTGGTATTTTGTTGGTCTTTGAAGTAATTGTCAAACAAATAATACGCCACACCACCAGTAATAAGTGAAGGAACGGCATACATCAGTAATTCTAAAATCTTATCGGAGTTCATAGTGAGTTTTGACTAAAATTGTTGACAAATATAATAGAATATTGCTTAAAATGTATTGTTATTCAACCCTAGTAATCATAAATTTGGACATTCTCAAAAGTAACGATGCAACAGTATATTTCTCAACTCAACGAAGCCCAACAAGAACCTGTTTTTCAAAAAGACGGGCCAATGATTATCATTGCAGGTGCTGGCTCTGGGAAAACCCGTGTGTTGACGGTTCGTATTTCTTATTTGATGAGTTTGGGCGTCGATGCGTTTAATATTTTGGCACTCACTTTTACTAACAAAGCGGCACGCGAAATGAAAAAACGTATCGCAGATATTGTCGGTACCAACGAAGCCAAAAACCTTTGGATGGGAACATTTCACTCGGTCTTTGCACGAATATTAAGAAGTGAAGCCGATAAATTAGGATTTCCATCCAACTTCACCATCTATGACACACAAGACAGCGTTCGATTGATTTCGGCGATAATAAAGGAAATGCAATTGGACAAAGATATCTACAAACCAAAGCAAGTGTTGAGTAGAATATCATCGTATAAAAACTCATTGATTACCGTAAAAGCATATCTCAACAATCCTGAATTGCAAGAACAAGATGCAATGAGCAAAAAGCCACGTTTGGGTGAAATCTATGCCAATTACGTGGACCGATGTTTTAAAAGTGGTGCGATGGATTTTGATGATTTGTTGCTGAAAACTAACGAACTTCTGAATCGTTTTCCAGATGTGTTAGCAAAATATCAAGACCGTTTTCGATACATTTTGGTAGATGAGTACCAAGATACCAATCATTCGCAGTATTTGATAGTGCGTGCGTTGAGCGATAGGTTTCAGAATATTTGTGTCGTTGGTGATGATGCCCAAAGTATTTATGCATTTCGAGGTGCCAATATTAATAACATACTCAACTTCCAAAAAGATTATGACAATGTAAAAACTTATCGATTGGAACAAAACTATCGTTCGACAAAAAATATAGTTGAAGCCGCCAATTCGATTATCGATAAGAATAAGACCAAACTCGACAAAGTGGTTTGGACAGCCAATGATTATGGCTCTAAAATAAAAGTGCATCGCAGCATTACCGATGCCGAAGAAGGACGATTTGTAGCCAGTGAAATCTTTGAACAAAAGATGCGCAATCAAATGCTAAACGGTCAGTTTGCAATTTTGTATCGCACCAACGCCCAATCCCGTGCTATGGAAGATGCATTGCGTAAGCGTGATATTCCGTATAGAATTTATGGTGGATTGTCGTTCTATCAACGAAAGGAAATCAAAGACGTTTTGTGTTATTTGCGTTTGGTGATTAATCCAAAGGACGAAGAAGCTTTGGTACGTGTGATTAATTATCCTGCTCGCGGTATTGGAGATACAACAGTTGAAAAACTAACGGTGGCAGCCAATCATTACAAGCGTTCCATTTTTGAAGTAATGGAAAACATTGATAAGATTGATTTGAAATTAAACTCAGGAACAAAGCAGAAAATAGAAGATTTTGTGATGATGATTAAGAGTTTTCAGGTTATCAACGCCCAACAGGATGCGTTTGTAATTACCGAACATGTTGCTAAAAAAACAGGATTAATTCAAGAACTTAAAAAAGACGGAACGCCTGAGGGAATTGCTCGAATAGAGAATATCGAAACTTTAATGGGAGGTATCAAAGATTTTATTGAAGGGCAAAGAGAAATTGATGGTGCTCGTGGTGCTTTATCCGAATTTATGGAAGATGTGGCTCTCGCAACCGATTTAGACCGAGATACTGGTGATGACGATAGAGTGGCGTTGATGACCATTCACTTGGCAAAAGGATTGGAGTTTCCGTATGTTTTTGTGGTGGGAATGGAAGAAGATTTATTCCCGAGTGCGATGAGTTTGAATACTCGCAGTGAATTGGAAGAAGAGCGACGATTATTCTATGTTGCCTTAACGCGTGCTGAGCATCAGGCGTATTTAACCTATGCGCAATCGCGTTACCGTTGGGGGAAATTAACTGATGCTGAACCTTCGCGTTTTATTGAAGAAATAAAAGATGACTATTTAGAGTACATCAATCCAATAGATACAGGTTATCGTTATAAACCAACAATGGATTTGGATATTTTTGGTGATATTGATAAATCCAAACTGCGTTTGGCTAAACCAGAAGCAGGAACACCACCAAAAAAGTATGGAGAGGAACCGGTTTCGTCTCTAAATATTCGTAAATTGAAACCAATTGGTAATGCACCTAGTAACACTAATTTGTTTGACAGTAAATTAACGATTGGAAATATTGTAATTCATGAACGATTTGGCAAAGGCGAAGTCGTTAGTTTAGAAGGTGCTGGCGCTGATAAAAAAGCGGAGATTAAGTTTGAAGTTGGCGGAATAAAGAAGTTGTTGTTGCGATTTGCGAAGTTGGATATAATTGGATAAAACAAAAAAATGAATAAAATAAAATTAATTAACTGGAAAATAGTTGTGTATTGGTTTGTTGTGATGTCTATTATGAATGTTTATATCATTCCTACTTATATTAATCATGAGCCAATTACAGAAAAGAGAGTACTAATTGGAATTATAGTTTCTCTTATAGTGTCATTTTTAATGGGATTATTGACAATTCCTAAACTAGATGATAAGCAAAAATAAATGTCCGAATTCATAAAAATATACGAAGACAATCCCAGCGAAGCTTCTATCAAAAGGGTAGTTGATGTTCTCCGCAATGGAGGATTAGTGATTTATCCAACAGATACCGTTTATGGTTTGGGCTGTGATATTACCAATAGCAGAGCATTGGAACGCATCGCAAAAATTAAAGGCATCAAATTAGAGAAAGCCAATTTCTCTTTTGTGTGCAGCGATTTGAGTAACCTTTCTGATTATGTGAAGCAGATTGACACCGCAACTTTCAAAATCCTTAAACGAACATTACCTGGACCATACACTTTTATTTTGCCTGGCAATAATGATTTGCCAAAGGAATTCCGAAAAAAGAAAACCGTCGGGATTAGAATTCCAGATAATAACATTGCACTCGAAATTGTTAGAATGTTAGGCAATCCAATTGTGTCAACATCCATTCACGACGAAGACGAAGTATTAGAATATTCCACCGATCCAGAATTGATATTTGAGAAATGGCAACACTTAGTTGACTTAGTTATTGATGGCGGTTACGGAGATAATGTAGGTTCTACTATTATTGATTTGTCAGGTTACGAACCAGTTGTTATTCGTGAAGGAAAAGGCGACCCGGATATATTTTAATTTTCAAAACTCATAAAAAAAACGTCCCAATTTCTCGGGACGTTTTTTATTGAATACT
>JAYVNT010000315.1:0-13847 GCA_043758285.1 Flavobacterium sp. | reverse complement strand
TTTTATTTTATGCTGAATAAGTAGCTTATTCTTCCACATTCATATACTTCCCTTTTTTGCTGCCTTCATACATTTCGTATTTTACCAGTCGGGCTTCCAAACTTCCGTTGAAAAGCTTTATTTTTCGTGATGGTCGAAGTCCAACAAATTTCAGCGCTTCTAGATTTGCTGTGATAAACCAAGCATTGGTATTCGGATAATTATTCTTTAACGTATCGCCAATCTCTCTGTAAAAACGTTCCATTTCTATATCTAATCGTTCGCCATAAGGCGGATTGAAAACCATTTGCAATGGTCCAGAATTTTCTTTTTTAGTATCGAAAAAGTTGGCTTGACTGATGGTAATATAATCATCTAAATTGGCATTCTGAATATTGTCTTTCGCTTTCTGAACCGCACTTGGAGCTTTGTCATAACCTGTAATAGTGTAATGAAATTCACGTGTTCGTTTCATTAATGCATCAATAATTTGGTCAAACAAGTCGTTATCCCAATCATTCCATTTTTCGAATGCAAATTCTTTTCTGTTGATATTCGCCGGAATATTGCAAGCAATCATTGCAGCTTCGGCTAACAATGTTCCAGAACCACACATGGGATCTAGAAAATCACTCTTTCCTTCCCAACCGGCAAGCAATAGCATTCCTGCAGCCAAGACTTCGTTAATCGGAGCAATATTCGTGGCCGTTTTATACCCACGTTGATGCAACGAAGTACCCGAAGTATCAAGCGCCACCGAAACTTGGTCTCTATCAATGTGAATGTTAATTCGTAAGTCTGGAAAATCTTTATCCACACTTGGACGTTGTCCTGTTTTCTCACGGAATTGGTCAACAATAGCGTCTTTAGCTTTTTGTGAAACAAACTGCGAATGTTTGAAATTATCAGAATGAATAGTTGTATCAATCACAAAAGTCTGACTTTCGCCGATATATTTTGACCAATCAATTCCCTGAATTCCTTTATACAAGTTTTGGTCGTTTGTCGCTTTGAAATAATAAATAGGTTTCAATATTTTTAAAGCTGTTCGTAAAGACAAGTTGGCTTTATACATAAATCCTTTATCGCCTTTAAAACTTACAGCACGCGTGCCAATTTCGACATCTTGCGCGCCTAATTGTTGCAGTTCTTTTGCTAATATTTCTTCAAAACCAAAAAAGGTTTTGGCAATCATTTTAAAATTCTCCATTTTCAATATCAATTTCAAAAGCAATAGCAATATTCAATTGCTATTACTTCGGCAAAAATACATTAAATTTGCACGTTCAGAATTCAATGATGTAGATTAATGCCAAATTCTTCAAAACCCGAAACTCAAAACTCAAAACTCGTAACCAATACTTGGTATTCTTCTTGGTTTGATACGCCTTATTATCACATCCTTTACAAAGACCGAAACTACCGTGAAGCACAGTTGTTCATGGATAATTTGACGCATTATTTAAACTTGCCAGAGAAAGCAAAAGTGCTTGATTTGGCTTGTGGTAAAGGAAGACACGCGATTTATCTAAATCAATTGGGCTATGATGTTGTTGGTGCAGATTTATCGGAAAACAGCATTGCCGAAGCTAGTAAAAACACCAATGACACTTTACACTTTGTAGTGCACGACAAACGGGAACCATTTGATGAAAAGTTTGATGCTATTTTCAACTTGTTTACCAGTTTTGGTTACTTTGAAAACAGAGAAGACGATATCAAAACCTTAGCAGCCATCAAAGAAAGTCTTTCAGAATATGGTTTTGCCGTCATTGATTTTATGAATTCGCAACAAGTGATAGACAATTTAATTCCCGAAGAAACCAAAGAAGTTGATGGTATTACTTTTAATATAAAGCGATTGGTATTAGATGGATTTATTATTAAAGAAATTAATTTTGAAGATAAAGGTGAAGCATTTCATTTTACGGAAAAAGTAAGAGCATATACTTTGGATGATTTCCAAAACATGATGAACGAAACTGGTATATATCTGTTGGACACTTTTGGCGATTATAAACTTAAAAAGTTTCATAAAAACACCAGCGAACGTTTAATAATGATATTTAAATAATTTACGAAGTACGATTTACAAAGTACGAAGTAAAGCAACTCTAAATTAAGAACCTTGAATTATTTATTACCCTTACTTTCAGTACTTTTTGGATATTTAATTGCCTTGCTACTTAAGCCAAAAGCTAAACAAAATCTTAAGCTGTTATTGGCGTTCAGTGGTTCGTTTTTATTGTCGTTAACCGTCATGCATTTACTTCCTGATGTATATCAAAGTGACAATAAAAGTGTTGGAATTTTTATAATGTGTGGAATCTTATTCCAAATCATTTTAGAATTTTTCTCTAAAGGCGCTGAGCACGGCCACGTTCATGGTCATGACAAGCTAACAAGAATGCCTTGGTTGTTGTTCATCAGTTTGTGTATTCACGCTTTTTTGGAAGGTTTTCCTGTTGGACATCATCATGATTTAGCTTATGGAATTGCGATTCATCACTTGCCTATTGCCATTATATTGACAACATTTTTTCTGAATGCACAGTTAAATAAAATCGCCTTATTTATCTTCATGGTAACTTTTGCAATTATGACACCATTAGGAACTTTGGTTTCCAATAGTTTTCCAATATTAAATCAATATTATACTCAAATAACAGCTGTTGTCATTGGAATTCTGTTCCATATTTCGTCCACCATTATTTTTGAAAGCAGTGAAGGACATAAATTCAACATTGCCAAAGTTTCGATGATTATTTTAGGAATTGTATTGGCGAGTTTTTTGTAAAACTTTGTAACTTTGAAACTCTGCAACTTTGCTACTATAAAAAATGAACTTCACCAAAACCACTGAACAATCGTCGCACTACGAACATTTAGAAAAAATGTCTGTCGCCGATTTGTTAACCAATATCAATAAAGAAGATAAAACCGTTCCGCTTGCTGTTGAAATAGCCTTGCCACAAATCGAAGCATTGGTTACCAAAACTGTAGAAAAGATGAAACTCGGCGGTCGGCTTTTCTACATTGGTGCCGGAACTTCAGGAAGATTAGGAATTGTGGATGCTTCTGAATGTCCTCCAACTTTTGGCGTTCCGTTTGATTTGGTCAACGGACTTATAGCTGGTGGCGACAACGCTATTCGTCGTGCAGTTGAAAATGCCGAAGACGACAAACTTCAAGCTTGGATTGATTTGCAGGAACACGGCATAATGGAAAATGATGTGGTAATTGGTATTGCAGCTTCGGGAACTACTCCTTATGTCATTGGTGGTTTGGAAAAATGCAATTCAAAAAATATTATTACAGGTTGCATCACTTGCAACGAAGGAAGTCCAATAGCTTTGACAGCTAAGTTTCCAATAGTTGTGGTTGTTGGACCAGAATTCGTAACCGGAAGTTCACGAATGAAAGCAGGGACAGCGCAGAAATTAGTTTTAAACATGATTTCTACTGCAACAATGATACAACTTGGGAAAGTAAAAGGAAATAAAATGGTCGATATGCAATTGAGTAATGACAAACTGGTTGATCGTGGCGTGAAAATGATTATGGAAGAAATTCCTATTGATTATGAAAAGGCGTCAGAATTGTTAAAAGAATTTGGCAGCGTTAGAAAAGCGGTGGATAACTATAAATCTTAAACAATAAAATGCCAAACAAAGCACTTTTAGAGAAAGGAATTAAATACATGCTATATGCCTTGCCGCTAATGTTTATTGGTCCAAGCGTAATTTATAATGCTTGGATTAACAAACAAAATACGTGGCATTATTTAGTATTAGTTATTGGAATTACTATTTGCTTTCTTGCTGTATATTTTATGTTTAAAGGAATAAAATCATTAACCGACGCACTTTTTGAAAATGATAAATAACCATTACTTAGAAAGCATCCAAAAGCAATTTCTCTACTACAAAATTTTAGGAGAAAAAGCGATGGAACAACTCCAACCCGAGCAATTGTTTGTCTCTGTAAATGAAAACACCAATTCGATTGCGATAATTGTAAAACATCTTACGGGAAATATGCTTTCGCGCTGGACAGATCTCTTGACTTCTGATGGCGAAAAAGAATGGCGCAACCGCGATGGTGAATTTGAAGAAACCATCAACAACAAAGAAGAATTAATAAACGTTTGGAATAAAGGTTGGGATTGCTTTTTCAGCGCGATAAATTCATTAACGCCTGACCAACTTGAAACGATTATATACATTCGCAACGAAGGTCACACCGTGATGGAAGCTATAAATCGTCAGTTGGCGCATTATCCGTATCATATTGGACAAATTGTTTTTTATGCCAAGATGCTGAAAAAAACGGAATGGAATACGCTTTCTATTGCCAAAAACAAATCCAACAGTTACAACGCTGATAAATTTGCCAAAGAAAAAAGTATTAAGAATTTTACGGATGACGAACTGAATAAATTGAAATGAAAAAAACTGCTATCCTTCTACTCACCTTATTTATAATCTCCTGCAACAATCACGAACGCAATTGTAAGGATTTCAGAACTGGAAAATTTGAATTTACTCAAGATATTGATGGCAAAAAACAAACATCAACTTTTATCCGAACAGAAAAACTTCAGATTGAAACGTATAATGGAAAAACCGATACAGCAACTGTTCGTTGGATAAATGACTGCGAATTTATTCTTCAAAAATTGCATCCCAAATCGATGAAAGAAGAAAAAGCAATCAACATGAAAATTTTGTTTACTGAAAAGAATACCTATACTTTTGAATATGCCTTTGTGGGAAGCAACAAAAAGCAACGCGGCACAGTAACAAAACTGGAATAACAACAAACTTAGATATAAAATGGAAATCTTATTTACGCCAAATGCACTAATTGCGCTACTAACATTAACCTTTCTGGAAATCATCCTTGGGATTGACAACATTGTCTTCCTTTCCATAGTTTCCGGGAAATTAAGAGCCGAAGATCAACCAAAAGCCAGACGCGTTGGATTGCTCTTAGCCATGGCGTTTCGTATTATTTTGTTATTCGGAATCACTTGGGTTTTGAGTTTGCAAGACACGATTTTAGCGATTGATTGGGGATTTTTTGAAGCGCATATTACAGGACAAAGCATAATCATTTTTGGTGGTGGAATATTTTTGTTGTACAAATCGGTTTCCGAAATTCATCACAAAATGGAAGGCGAAGAAGAAAGTGAAAAAGGAAAAGCCAGTAACAGTATATCGGGTGCTATTTTACAAATTGCGTTGCTAAATATCGTCTTTTCGTTCGACAGCATTTTGACAGCAATTGGAATGGTAAACATGAAAGAACCCGCTGAAGGCGGTTTTGGTTATGAAGGCGCGTTGATTATTATGATTTTAGCAGTAATAATTTCAATCTTGATTATGATGGTTTTTGCCGGACCGGTTTCTAAATTTGTGAACGAACATCCAACTATTCAAATACTTGGTTTGTCTTTCTTAATCCTAATTGGAGTGATGCTTATCGCAGAAGGTTCACACTTGGCACATTTTAAATTTGGTAATGATGTCGAAGTCGGAACAATACCAAAAGGGTATTTATACTTCTCTATTTTCTTCTCTTTGTTTGTGGAATTCCTAAACCTGAGAATGAAGAAAAACAGAAAACCTGTCAAACTTCACAACAGCAAAATTATTGATAAGAAGTTGAAGGATAGAGATGTTACGGATTAAAAACCAAATTAATATCGTTCTTTTTTTAATACCGCTTCTTGCGATATCACAAAATCATTTACCAAAACCAGATGCAGCTTTTTTAAACAGAACTGATATTAAGAAACCACCTATTTATGAGTATTTTGAAAAATATATAGGAAGCATTTCCGGAAAAAAGAAGCAAAAGAAAGCAAAATTTATAGATTCAAATAAAGATTTTGTTTGTTCTTGGGAAGAAAAATTTAAAAAAGATATCTATTTTAAATTCGACAGTTGTTCTCAAACTGAAATTGAAATTACTATCGATTTTGTAAACTATTCAAAAACTGAAATTGTACAGTTAGTCAATACATTTTACAAAGACCAATTCAGTTCCTGGAATGAAGACAAAACCATTTACCAACCAGTCCAAGAAGGTGCTGCCGGCTGTTACATCGAAATCAAAACAATCAACAAACACAAAAAACAACTTAATATCATGTGTGGCGAATAAAAAACTCCTCTTGTAGAGGAGTTTTTATTTATTCAAAACTCAAACCAATCTGTCCGTCATCATTGGTTTCTGTTTGAATATCCTCAGTAACATCAGTTTCATCTTTAACTTCCATTTCCTCTAGCTGTTCTGGTTCTGGTTCGTTGTGAGGTAAAGGTTCTAACAGATTTACTTGTTTCAATTTGTCCGAAGTCAGCTGATTTCCCAACGCTTTAATACCTTTTATAGCGATGAATTCTTCTAAATTTATTGTCTGATTTTCTTTTTGAACACCTTTTACTTTGGTATAAATTACTTCCGCCATTGGTCGCCAATCGGTGGAAACGATTTCCAGTTGTGACTTTTCGTGTTCTGTGATGAAGATTTCTTCTTTGTTTTCGTTTTCAACTAAGAAACGCTTTATGAAATAACGCTCTTTTTCTCCGTCATAATAAATAGCAGAAATCGGCTTGTTCGGATTCCATTTTTCCATCACCACCGTATCTTCATCAAAATGCGTCGTTAGTTCTGGAATAATGGTTTTCAGTTTCCCTGATTGATTGATAAGTAGCAATCGGTCATTTGGTCTAAATTCGCCAAGCAACTCGCCTCTTCCATCTACATTCAAACGCTGAACCGTATCGTCAAACCACACTTTTCTCGGGCGCAAAGTCGAAATTCCTTTTTCCTTTAATTCGATTTTCTTGATTGGATATTTAGTAACCGTATTTCCGCGCGAAGCTCTTCCTTTGATAGCAATATCGGCAAAATCTAAATCCCATTTCAATTTCTTGATGCTTCCCACCTGACGCAATAAAACGGTAATAACTTCCGCTTCACCGTTTGGATTATGAGAGAAATACAAGACTTGCGAACCCGATTTTTCTTGTGTTAAATCATAAAACTTATCACGGGTAACGCCAGAAACATTGAAACGTTTGATAAACGTAGAACCATTTTTGCCATCGCGATAAATCATGTTGTAAATCGTTCGCTTGTCGTTCTTATCAAAAATCGCGATGTGGATAATGTCTTTACCAACAAACTTCTTGTCGTCCACTTTGGCAATCATTATTTTTCCATCACGAAGAAACACAATCACATCATCAATATCAGAACAATCGGCGACGTATTCGTCTTTTTTCAAACCCGTTCCAAAGAAACCTTCTTCTCTGTTTACGTAAAGTTTGGTATTTCTTAGAGCTACTTTGGTAGCTTCAATATTGTCAAAGCTTCTAAGTTCCGTTTGACGCTCTCGACCTTTTCCGTATTTGTCTTTTAGTTTTTGGAAAAAGTCTACAGCAAAGTCTATGATATGATTCAAATGATGTTTCACTTCTTCCATTTCAGCTTCCAATTTAGAAATCGCATCATCCGCCTTATCCGAATCGAAACGCGTGATACGAATCATCGGAATCTGCGTCAGCTTTTGTAAATCTTCGTCATTAATTTTGCGTACAAATGATTTCAAGAAAGGTTTGAAAGCATCATACATATAAACATAAAGTGTTTCCCTGTTGTGGTACAATTTGAAATCGATATACATTTCTTCACGGATGAAAATCTTTTCGAGCGTAGAAAAATGCCATTTGTTCTCGAGTTCATCCAACTGAATTTCTAACTCGCGTTTTAGCAAATCAACCGTTCTGTTGGTCGAAATTTTCAACATATCCGAAACACCGATAAACAACGGCTTATGGTTTTCAATCACACAACCTAAAGGCGCTACCGAAGTTTCGCATGCCGTGAATGCATAAAGCGCATCAATAGTTTTATCCGGAGAAACGCCCGGCGGAAGATGAATTAGGATTTCAACTTCTGCAGCCGTATTGTCTTCTATTTTTTTGACTTTTATTTTTCCTTTTTCATTCGCTTTCAGGATACTATCAATCAGAGTTGAAGTATTGGTTGAAAACGGAATCTGAGTTATCACCAAAGTTTGTTTATCTAATTGCCCGATTTTCGCACGCACGCGAACACGTCCGCCACGCAAGCCGTCATTATAATTGGAAACATCCGCAATTCCGGCAGTTGGGAAATCTGGAAAAAGTGTGAATGGTTTGTTCTTTAATATCTTAATCGAAGATTCAATCAGTTCAATGAAATTGTGTGGTAACACTTTCGTTGATAATCCAACCGCGATTCCTTCCGCACCTTGAGCCAACAATAACGGAAACTTAACCGGAAGATTAATAGGTTCAGCACGTCGACCATCATAGGACATTCCCCATTGTGTAATTTTTGGAGAAAATAAAATATCGTGACCCAGTTTAGAAATACGCGCTTCAATATAACGCGAAGCCGCTGCACTGTCGCCAGTTAGGATATTTCCCCAGTTTCCCTGCATGTCGATAATCAAGTCCTTCTGCCCGATTTGCACCATCGCATCACCAATACTCGCATCACCGTGCGGATGATACTGCATCGTGTGCCCAACGATGTTCGCTACTTTGTTGTAACGTCCATCATCCAGTTCTTTCATTGAGTGCATAATACGACGCTGCACTGGTTTGAAACCATCTTCAATAGCAGGAACAGCACGCTCAAGAATTACATAGGAAGCGTAATCCAAAAACCAATCCTTGTACATTCCTGTAACTTTGGTAATGGTATCTTCTGGGTTTTCTTCGTTTTCATAGAAGTGATTTCCTCCTGAAGATTTGATGTCCTCAAAACCTTCGTCGGTAGTTTCATCTAACGATTCGTTGTTATCGTTATCGTCTTCGTTTGGAATTATATCGTCTTCTTCTTCGTTGTTCATTATAAAAGTTTAAAAGTTTAAGGTTTAGAAGTTTAAAGGTTACTTGCTAAACTTTAAATTTTATATATGTTAATCTTATTAAATCAAAATACTGCTCACTGAGCACTGAATACTGAACACTACTTCTCCACCACATCCAATTCCACTTTGAGATTGTTGATAATGAAAATCTGTCTGTCTGGCGTGTTTTTACCCATATAGAATTCAAGCAATGTTTCAATTGATGTAGTTTTATCCAACATTACAGGATCCAATCGAATGCTGTCGCCAATAAAGTTCTTGAATTCGTCTGGTGAAATTTCTCCCAAACCTTTAAATCGTGTAATCTCTGGTTTTGGTTTTAATTTTTCAATCGCATCAACACGTTCTTGTTCGGAATAACAATAGATGGTTTCCTTTTTGTTTCGCACACGGAATAATGGCGTTTGCAAAATATATAAATGTCCGTCCTTAATCAACTCCGGAAAAAACTGCAGAAAGAATGTAATCAATAATAATCGAATGTGCATTCCATCTACGTCGGCATCAGTAGCAATTACAATATTGTTGTAACGCAAATCGCCCATGTCTTCTTCAATGTCCAAAGCAGCTTGCAGCAAATTGAATTCTTCGTTTTCGTAAACAATCTTCTTTGACATTCCATACGAATTCAAAGGTTTTCCACGCAAACTGAAAACGGCTTGTGTATTCACATCGCGACTTTTAGTAATTGAACCTGAAGCCGAATCTCCTTCGGTGATGAAAAGGGTGCTTTCTAAACTTCTCGGGTTTTTAGCATCAGTCAAATGAACTCGGCAATCACGTAGCTTTTTGTTGTGCAGACTTGATTTCCTTGCCCTGTCTTTTGCCAGTTTTCTAATTCCGGATAGTTCTTTACGCTCACGTTCAGCTTGTAAAATCTTACGCAGTAACAAATCAGCTACTTCTGGATTTTTATGTAAAAAGTTGTCTAATTTAGTTTTAATAAAGTCACTGACAAACGCTCGTACTGATGGACCTTTCGGACCAATATCTGTCGATCCTAATTTTGTTTTGGTTTGGGATTCGAAAACAGGTTCTTCAACTTTTACGGCAATAGCCGAAACAATAGATTTTCTAATATCCGAAGCTTCAAATGGTTTGTTGTAAAACTCTTTGATGGTTTTTACAATAGCTTCACGGAAAGCACCTAAATGCGTTCCACCCTGAGTTGTGTTTTGACCATTAACAAACGAGTGATATTCTTCTGAGTATTGAGATTTACTATGTGTCAAAGCAATTTCGATGTCTTCGCCAAGCAAATGAATAATTGGATAAACGCAATCGTCTTCGACTATGGTTTCTTCTAATAAATCTTTTAATCCGTTATCAGAATAATACTTTTCGCCATTGTAATAAATCGTCAAACCAGTATTCAGATAACAGTAATTCTTGAGCATTTTGATGACATACTCATTACGATATTTGTAGTTTTTGAAAATGGTTTCATCGGCAATGAAAGACACTTTGGTTCCCTTGCGCTTGGTTGATTCAACAATATCTTCTTCGAGAGTTAGATTTCCGGCAGAGAATTCGGCAGCTTTTTGTTGGTTGTCACGAACCGATTCCACACGGAAATAATTCGATAACGCATTGACAGCTTTGGTACCAACTCCGTTCAGTCCAACTGATTTCTTAAATGCTTTGGAATCGTACTTACCACCAGTATTCATTTTAGAAACCACATCCACAACCTTTCCTAACGGAATGCCACGACCATAATCGCGAACCGTAACCAACTTGTCTTTAATGGTAACTTCAATCACTTTTCCGGCACCCATGACAAACTCATCAATACAGTTGTCGATGGTTTCTTTTAGAAGAATATAAATTCCATCATCAGGAGAAGAACCATCACCGAGTTTCCCGATGTACATTCCGGGACGCATACGAATGTGTTCCTTCCAGTCTAACGAACGGATATTGTCTTCCGTATATTGATTTTGCTCTTGCATTTTGGACTTATCGAATTGGTGCTAATATATGCAAATCAAAGGGTTTTTGAAATGATAGTTATCAAAGTTATTAAGAATAATATTGACAATGTTTTGAAAGAAAAATAGAGAATAGAGTAAAGATAAAAAACATAAAAACCGCTAAATTTCTTAAACGGTTTTTTGATTATTTTTGGCTGATGATTAGGAGTTTTAATATTCAAAATAAAAAAAAATCAGTAAATTGAAGAGCATAAAAAAACGTTCAAACAAAAAACGAATATGATTTTTCTGTTTAGACTTTGCCTACCATGATTTCCTTCACAATCTCTGGATTTAACAAAGTGGAAGTGTCTCCAAAGATACTAAAGTCTCCTTCGGCAATCTTTCGCAATATGCGACGTATGATTTTACCGGAACGTGTTTTTGGTAAATTAGTTACAAATTGAATTTTATCAAGTTTTGCAATCGTACTTACTTAGTCAGAGATTAATTGATTTCATTCAACTGCCGTAAATCGGTTGGTTGTCTCCATCCTACTTTTGAAACGGGTTATTTTTCTTCCGATGTCTCGAACATATTTTTAAAAAACTCATAATTGTCTTGTTTTGAGACATTTTGTCTTGATTGAATGATGCAAATCATATAATAAAAGACAATATGGCTGTAATTTTACTTTGGAATATATATTGACCTTTGTTTATAAAAGGTATACGGTTTTAAAAAATATCAAACAATTTTAACAACAGACACACAACAATGAACTTAAACAACTTAACCATCAAATCGCAACAAGCATTGCAACAAGCTCAGCAAATTGCACAAAGTTTTGGTCAGCAACAACTCGAAAACGAACACATTATTAAAGGTGTTTTGGAGGTTGACGAAAACGTAACTCCATTCATTTTGAAAAAACTCAATGTGAATGTCGATTTATTTAAAAAGATATTGGACAGCACTATTCAAAGTTTTCCAAAAGTTTCAGGTGGCGAAATCATGTTGTCTCGTGATGCGAATACAACGCTTACCGAAGCCAACATCATTGCTAAGAAAATGAATGATGAATATGTATCGATTGAGCATTTACTGTTAGCGATATTCAAATCCAAAAGTAAAGTTGCTCAAATTCTGAAAGACCAAGGTGTAACAGAGAAAGCGTTGCAAGCAGCAATTGACGAAATCCGAAAAGGCGAACGCGTCACTTCGGCTTCGGCTGAAGAAACGTATAATGCATTGAATAAATATGCCAAAAATTTAAACGAATTAGCACGCGAAGGCAAGCTCGATCCCGTTATCGGAAGAGATGAAGAAATTCGTCGAGTACTACAAATCTTAACACGTCGTACTAAAAATAATCCAATGCTCGTTGGTGAACCTGGTGTTGGTAAAACTGCCATTGCCGAAGGTTTAGCCCACCGAATTGTAGATGGCGATGTTCCGGGAAACTTGAAAGACAAAATCGTTTATTCCCTTGACATGGGTTCGCTGATTGCAGGAGCCAAATACAAAGGCGAATTTGAAGAACGATTAAAAGCCGTAGTAAAAGAAGTTACTTCTGCCGAAGGCGATATTGTGTTGTTCATTGATGAAATTCATACGCTTATTGGTGCCGGTGGTGGCGATGGTGCTATGGATGCAGCTAATATTCTCAAACCCGCTTTGGCTCGTGGTGAACTTAGAGCTATTGGTGCAACCACATTAGACGAATACCAAAAATATTTTGAGAAAGACAAAGCATTGGAACGTCGTTTTCAAAAGATTATGATTGACGAACCCGATACCGAAAGTGCGATTTCTATACTTCGTGGTATTAAAGAGAAATACGAAACACATCATAAAGTCCAGATAAAAGATGATGCTATTATTGCAGCAGTAGAATTGTCGCAACGGTATATTACCAATCGTTTTCTTCCTGATAAAGCTATTGACCTGATTGATGAAGCAGCTTCTAAACTACGTATGGAAATCAATTCCAAACCAGAAGAGCTTGACGTTTTAGATAGAAAGATTATGCAATTGGAAATCGAACTGGAAGCCATAAAACGCGAGAGCGATGAGATCAAGATGAAAGTTTTGAAAATGGATTTGGCTAATCTAAAAGAAGACAGAAACAAAATTTATACCCAATGGAAATCGGAGAAAGATGTTGTGGATAACATCCAAGTGGTCAAAAAAGAAATTGAAGATTTCAAATATGAAGCGGAACGTGCCGAACGTGAAGGTGATTATGGGAAAGTGGCCGAAATTCGCTACGGAAAAATAAAAGAAGCACAAGAACGTTTGGATTTTTTACAAAAACAATTACAAGAAAATCAAGCGGGTACTTCTTTAATTAAAGAAGAAGTAACTCGCGAAGATATTGCCGAAGTGGTTGCTAAATGGACCGGGGTTCCTGTAATGAAAATGCTCCAAGGGGAAAGAGAAAAACTCTTGAAACTAGAAGATGAATTGCACAACCGTGTTGTTGGTCAAGAAGAGGCAATAGAAGCCATTAGCGATGCTGTTCGCAGAAGTCGCGCAGGATTACAGGACATGAAAAAACCTATTGGTACGTTCTTATTTTTAGGAACCACTGGTGTTGGTAAAACCGAATTGGCAAAAGCGTTAGCCGAATATTTATTTGATGATGAAAACGCCATGACCCGTATTGATATGAGTGAATATCAGGAAAGACATAGTGTGAGCCGATTGGTGGGCGCGCCTCCGGGTTATGTAGGTTATGATGAAGGCGGACAATTGACGGAAGCCGTACGCAGAAAACCGTATTCAGTTATCCTATTAGATGAGATTGAAAAAGCGCATCCTGACACCTTTAATATTTTATTACAAGTATTAGATGAAGGACGTTTGACTGACAACAAAGGACGCTTGGCCGATTTCAAAAACACAATTATCATTATGACTTCCAATATAGGAAGTGCCATTATACAAGGGAAGTTTGAAAATTTAAAAGGATGTGTTGATGCCGCAACCGAAGCAGCCAAAGTGGAAGTGCTTGGTTTATTAAA
>JAYVNT010000314.1:0-13853 GCA_043758285.1 Flavobacterium sp. | reverse complement strand
GAGTAGCTACCTTGTGTCTCTTTCTTTTTTTACCACTTGGCATACTAGGATGGATTTTGGTGATTAATAAATGAGTTTTATACTGCTATTTCAGTATTTGTTTTTATAGCTTCTACAAAAACTTTTGCAGGTTTAAATGCTGGAATATTGTGTGCTGGAATCTTGATTGTAGTGTTTTTAGAAATGTTTCTACCTGTTTTTTCAGCTCTAGTTTTGATAATAAAACTACCAAAACCTCTTAAATAAACATTGTCACCAGTTTCTAATGATGCTTTTACTTCTTCCATAAATGCTTCAACTACACCTTGAACGTCTCCTTTTTCAAGTCCTAATTTGTCTGAAATCTTTGCTACGATATCTGCTTTCGTCATTTTTCTTTCTTATTTAATATTATTATGTATTTTTTTAAGGTTGCAAATATATGAATTAAAAAAACAATATTTCAAGCACAATCTATTAAAATTTAATCACATAAAGATTTATTTTTGCAATCCACATTTTTGTTATGGAATTCTCTAAAACACTTATTCAATGGTATTTAAAAAATAAACGCGATTTGCCTTGGCGAAACGATACAAATCCATATACGATTTGGTTATCCGAAATTATGCTGCAACAAACGCGTGTTGCACAAGGATTGCCTTATTTTCTGCGTTTTACAGAATCGTTCCCAACAGTTTTTGATTTAGCCAATGCTGATGAAGAACAAGTTTTAAAACTTTGGCAGGGTTTGGGGTATTATTCAAGAGCTAGAAACTTGCACAAAACAGCCAAACAAATTGCTTTTGACTTTAACGGAGAATTTCCAAAAACCTATAAGGAATTATTACATCTAAGAGGAATTGGTCAATACACAGCAGCTGCCATAGCATCATTTGCTTATAACGAAAATGTTCCTGTTGTTGACGGAAATGTTTTCAGAGTATTGTCACGCTATTTTGATGTGGAAACCGATATCGCTTCGGCTGGAGCCAAAAAGGAGTTTACACAATTAGCAGCAGAATTATTGCCAAAAGGCAAAGCCAATCTGTTCAATCAAGCGATCATGGAATTTGGCGCTTTGCAATGCGTGCCAAAAAACCCTGATTGTGGAATATGTGTTTTTAATGATAGTTGCTTGGGGTTACAAAAGAAAAAGGTATCACAACTTCCCGTAAAATCCAAAAAGGCCAAAGTAACCAAACGCTATTTTAATTACTTGGTTTTTTCAGATGATAACAGGAATACAATTATCAGCAAGCGAACTCAAAAAGGAATTTGGCACAATCTATATGAATTCCCATTACTTGAAACGGGGACGGTCGAAAGCGATATGGCTATTTTGGAATTAATTCAAAATCAAGATTTCGTAAAAAATACTATTCAAGAAATACACTTGTACAATCCAGAGCCAATTACACATAAACTTTCGCACCAACATTTGGCAATTAAATTCTGGAAAGTTATTGTTAATGGAACACTTTCTAATGGAATTGATTTAAAATCAGCTTCCGAATTTCCTTTTCCAATTGTGATTTATAATTTTATTTCCAACCAATGGCTTTAATTTTCAAAAAAAATGTAAATTTGAATTAATTTTAAGCTCAAAAAATGAACGGAACTTTAAATAAAGTCATGTTGATCGGTCACCTTGGTGACGATGTCAAGATGCACTATTTTGAAGGCGGGAATTGTATCGGTCGCTTTCCATTGGCTACCAATGAAGTTTATATCAACAAACAAACTAACGAAAAGATTACCTCTACTGAATGGCACAATCTTGTTGTGCGAAATAAAGCTGCCGAAATTTGCGAAAAATATTTATCAAAAGGCGATAAAATATTTGTGGAGGGTAGAATAAAATCACGTCAATGGCAAGCTGAAGACGGCACAACAAAATACACAACCGAAATACAAGTTACGGAATTTACTTTTTTGACAACCAAAAAAGATGTTGATGGACTTAAATCATCTCAAAACTTAGAAACAAAAAACACAAATTTTGAAACTCCAAATCCTACATCACCTGGAAATGATTTGCCGTTTTGATATTGTTTAACTAATCTTTCCGCTATTGGACTCTGAGCCCAGCTTTAATTTTCTTACAACAATTGACACCGACTTACTTTTTGGAAGTATAGCTATTGTTCTATTTCTTTTTTGTTCCGCAATGGTTTCAGCAGCCGAAATTGCTCTTTTTTCGATTACGCCAAAAGATTTAAAAACACTATTCGAAGAAGATACTGTCAAAGCAAATCTAGTTTCAAAATTATTACAACGACCAAAAAAATTATTAGCAACCATATTAATTGCCAATAATTTTAGCCATATTGGTGTTGTAATCATTTTTTCATTTATTGGAAATACTATTTTTTCTGCCATTCATTCTCCAATTTTAAAATTCACGGTTGAGGTAATTTTAATTACTTTTTTAATTTTGTTATTTGGAGAAGTATTGCCTAAAGTTTATGCCAGTAGGAACAACATTAAGTTTTCAAAATTTATTGCCAATCCAATTTCACTTTTAGATAAAATTCTTTCGCCCATAAGCATGCCGATGCGTTCGATAACGATTTATTTGCATGATAAATTAGGCAAACAAAAATCGAAAATTTCTGTGGATCAATTATCCCAGGCATTAGAATTGACTTCGTCTGAGGACACTACTTCTGTGGAACAAAAAATATTAGAAGGCATTGTCTCTTTTGGAAATACAGATACCAAACAAGTTATGAGTCCAAGAATTGATGTTTTTGCTCTAGAAATAGAAGAAACTTTTGCTGAAATTTATCCCAAGATAATCGAAAAAGAATATTCCAGAATTCCAGTTTACAGAGAAAGTATTGATCATATTGAAGGGATTTTGTTTGTAAAAGATTTAATTCCGCATATTAATAAAAAAGAATTTGATTGGAATAAGTTAATCCGAGAGCCATTCTTTGTGCCGGAAAATAAGAAACTAGACGATTTGTTAAAAGATTTTCAAAGAATGAAAAGTCATTTAGCCGTTGTGGTTGATGAATATGGTGGAACTTCGGGATTGGTTTCACTTGAAGATGTAATCGAAGAAATTGTTGGCGATATTTCGGATGAGTTTGATGATGAAAATTTAAATTATTCTCAAATAGACGACAAGAATTTTCTTTTCGAAGGCAAAATAAATCTTAAAGATTTTTACAGAATTGTAGATGTTGACAAAGAAAATTTTGAAAATGAGAAAGGTGAAGCTGAAACTTTGGCTGGATTTATTTTAGAAATTTTAGGGAACTTTCCAAAAAAAGGACAAAAAATTCATTTTTCAAATGTACATTTCACCATCGAAGCTGTCGACAAAAAAAGAATAAAACAATTAAAAGTAACGCTTGAATAATAGTATAATGGTTAAAAAAAGAATTAGTCTTTTTGCATTGTTATTGCTTTTGACTTTTGCCAACGGTTGTAAAAATGATGTGTTGCCAAAACCTGCAAGTCAGTTGAGATTGGATTATCCGATTGCTAAATATGCTTCGTTTAGCAATCATTGTCCTTTTGAATTTCAAATCAATGAAGACGCCATTATAAAAGAAGATAAAAATTGTGGTTTTTCAATTCATTATCCCAAAATGAAAGCCACCATATATTTAACCTATAAAACGGTTGACAATAACCTCAATGATTTGCTAAAAGATGCTCAAAAACTAACCTATGAACACGTTATAAAAGCAGATGATATTCTAGAACAACCTTATGTAAACAAGAATAAAAAAGTGTATGGAATGTTCTATCGCGTTGATGGAAATGCAGCTACGAATGCGCAATTTTATGCCACTGACAGCATCAAACATTTTGTTACTGGTTCAGTTTACTTTTATGCAAAACCAAAATTTGATTCCATAATGCCAGCAGCTAGTTATGTAAAAAATGATATGCAGCGTTTACTGGAAACGATAAAATGGAAATAAAAAATCCAAACTTATTTCTAAAAACTGAGTTGGGAATTTTCTATTGTATTTTTCTGAAATTACACTTTCCCTTTTGTTTTCATTCCCGAAACCTTATAGGTTTCGCCATCACCAGTAATTTCAACTGCTTTTGTTAGTTTTTCAGGTGTTTGAATCGTTGCATCAAATTCGACAGTTGCTTGTTTTTTATCAAAATCAACGGTTGCTTTTTGAACACCATCCATTTTTGACAATTTTTTTTCTATAGTTTTGGCACAACCTATAGCACAAGTCATTCCATCAATTTTGAAGCTCGCTGTTTCGGGCTTTACTGCAGCGACCACTTCTTTTTTAGCTGCCGTTTCACAATTTCCATTAGCTAGTTTGTTTGCTGTCTCTTTGCAACTAATGAGTAAAGAAGAAGCAATACCTATAATTAATAGCGATTTGGTGAAATTCATAACTTTATTGTCTATAATTCGATAATATTTAAAATCAACAACAAAATTAGTGAAAAATAAAATTTGTTATTCTTAAAATAATTACAAAATTTACGCAATCAAAAACAAATATGAAATCTCTGCAGTTAAAATGGGTTATACTAGTTGCGCTCGCTCTAATTTGGGGAAGTTCTTTTATACTAATTAAAAAAGGATTAGATGGTTTAAATCCGTTTCAATTGGGTTCGTTACGGATTATTTTTTGTGCAGTTTTTCTTTTGATTATAGGTTTTAAAAGCCTCTCCTCAATTGCTCAACATCAATGGAAATATATTGCGTTGACTTCGTTGTTTGGAACTTTTATTCCGGCATACCTTTTTGCCATTGCCGAAACTAAAGTAAGCAGTTCTATTTGTTCTATTTTGAATTCTTTGACGCCGTTGAATACTCTAGTTTTAGGCACTATGGTTTTTGGTCTAAATTTCAGGAGAAATCAATTTATTGGAATCATAATCGGATTAATAGGAACAGTAGTTTTGATTTTTACTGGAAATAATCAAGAAGGAAGTCAAAATTATTACTATTCTATTTTAGTATTAATTGCCACAATTTGTTATGCTACAAATGTTAATTTGATAAAAAAATACCTTTCTGATGTCAAGCCGTTAAGTATTACAACTGCAAACTTTTTGGTGATGCTAGTTCCAGCTATTTTGATTTTGTTCTTTACCGATTTTAGTTCAACAATGTATTTGCCTGGAACCGTACACTCCATGTTTTTTGTGATGATTTTAGGGATTATTGGTACCGGAGTTGCGAATGTGATTTTTTATAAACTGATTCAAATTTCGTCGCCAGTTTTTGCTTCCTCAGTTACCTATTTGATTCCGATAGTGGCTTGCATTTGGGGACTTTTAGATAGCGAAATGCTGACGCCTTTTCAGTTATTAGGAGCATTTATTATTTTGATTGGAGTATTTATGGCTAACAAAAAACAGTAATTAGAAAAATAAAAAGTCTTCTCGTTTTTATGCGAGAAGACTTTTTGTATAAAATCAATTCTATTTATCTATAAAAAATCAGCTTCAGAAACCCCTTCGTTGATTTTCACATCACTCATTTTGATGTCTAATTCAAAACCGACATTCATTATTGTGTTGAAAGGAACTTTAATCCCTTTTACGACTCTATAATCCTTAAAGTTTGTTACTCTAGTCATTTTTTTTCCGCTTTTATCATCTGTAGTTGCTTCGGCAGTTTTTAAACCCGATTTCACATCAAAATAATACGTTGAGTCTCCATCAACGACAGCATAAGCATCAGAACCGTCAATTGGTTCAATCCCTGAAATTTTCACATCTTTTTTGGTTGTTAATAATGTTTCGTTAAACATTATTGCATTTTCTTTCATTTTAGCAAGTTCTTCACCTTCTAAAACTTTTTTCTGACCTTGTTGCATCATATAACCAGAATTTCCGTTTACAACTTGTTTCATTATTGAACCCATACCCTCCATAGAAAGCTCTACCATCATTCTTCCTTTAGAATCAAATTTTGAGTTATATGACAAAGGCATTGGTGCTTGAGGAATAGTTGTAGAACCTATAGATGAAATAGATTTAACAGATTTGATAGCTTTATCTCCACCAATGGCTGCAACATAAGCATCAATCACAGTTTTTACTGTAACACCTGCTGGAACTGATTTTTTCATGGCTGGTTTTTCAGTAGGATTTCCAAATTTATCAAAATAAAACATTGGAATTTTTGTTTTTTCTAATCCTGCAATTACTTCTGAACCTTTTCCAACTACTAAAATTCTGGCGTTATCCGCTAAGAAATACTTATTAGCAACTCGCATCACATCATCAGGTGTTACAGCATTGATGTTTTTGATATAGTTTTCATAAAAATCTGCAGGCAGACCTTCAGTTTCAATATTTAAAGCATAACGAGCTACAGTTGCTGGTTTTTCAACTTGCATGACAAATTTTCCAACATATCCTGCTTTTACATTATTCAAAACTTCATCTGTTACTTTTTCAGTTCTAATTCTTTTCAATTCTTTTAAAGCTTGAACAACTGCGCTATCCGTAACAGCATTTCTAACCTGAGTGTTTGCCTTAAATTTGCTATACAAATTTTTGTCAAATCCAATACTAGATCGCGCTCCATAAGTCCATCCGTGTGCTTCTCTCAAATTCATATTTAAATAACTATTGAAATCGCCACCATAAACTTGATTGGCCAAAATAACTGGGAAAAAGTCTGCATCAGTCATTTTAAGATTTACAGTGTTCATAATCGTAATTTCCGATTGAACTGCATTAGGCATGTCCACAAAATTAATTTGTGAATATTGAACATTCGTCGGATTAGAATAAGTCAATCTTGGCGCAGTTGCTTTTGTCCATGAGCTAAATAGTTTTTCAACTAGTTTTTTGACGTCTTTGGTTTTAACATCACCAACAACAACTAAATAAGCATGCTCAGGAACAAAATAGGTTGCATAGTTTGATTTTACATCTGCAAGAGTAACATTATTAATAGTTTCTTCTGCTAAATACTCGCCAGATGGATGATTTTTTCCATAAGCCAAAACATTTTCAACTCTACCAGCTACAGCGGTAACACTTTTCTCTTGAGTTTTTAGTCCTTCAATAAGTTTGTCTTTTTCTTTATCAAATTCTTCTTGAGTGAAATTTGGCATTAAGGCTCCTTCGGACATTAATTCTAAAAGTCTTTTGGCATATTTTGATAATCCGCTTGCAGATGCTCCAGAAGAAAAGAAATTTATATCAGCACCAAGAAAATCAATTTCTTCGTTGAAAGCATCTTTTGGTGTTTTGGTAGAACCATTCCCAATTAAGCTACTCGTTAAATTGTCAACTCCTTTTTTATTGCCTTCAGCATAAGGTGTGTTGTCAATTGTTAAACTAAAAGAAACTCTTGGAAGTTTGTGGTTTTCAACAACTAATACTTTTAATCCGTTTGGCAACGAAAAAGTTTCGGGTTTATTAATGTTGATTTTTGGTGCTGGACCAGGTTTCGGCTGTGTTCTGTCTTGTGCTTGCATAATTAGTGTTAAAAACAAGCTTGATAATACTATAATTGATTTTTTCATTTTCGTAATTTTATTTGTTTTCAGCTTTGTCTTTTGCGGGTACATAATCCAAAATTAAACGTTGGTTTGGATTTAAATATTTTTTAGCGGCAGCTCTCATTTCTTCACGAGTGATTGAGCGTAAGATGTCGATATCTGTATTGATTAAGTTTACATCACCATATAATAAATAGTAAGTTGACAAATTTTCCGCAACTCCTTCTATAGTTGCATTGTTGTCAACATAATTGCTTTCGTTGATGTTTTGCAATTTTTGAAAATCTTTTTCAGATATCAAATCAGTTTGTAGTTTTACAATTTCTTCGTCTATTTCTCTAATCAAGTCAGTTGATTTAAAATCGCCTTGTGGCATTCCATAAAGAATGTATTGTCCATAATCTTCTTGGGCATAATTGAAAGCTCCGATTTGTAACGCCATTTTCTTGTCGTCAACAATTTTTTTGTATAATTTAGAACTTTTACCTTCGCTTAAATATGTAGAAATCATATCCAAAACTCTTGCGTCACGTGTTTTCATAGACGGAATTCTATACGCAGCAACGACCATTGGTTTTTGAATATTTGGATCTTCATATGTTGCATGAATAGTTTCAGTAATTGGTGCTTCCACAAAAGTTTGCTTTTTCAATTCAACACCTCTAGGAATTAGAGCAAAATATTTTTGTATCCAAGCTTTAGTCTGCGCAATGTCAATTTGACCAGCCACAACTAAAACGGCATTGTTAGGCGAATAAAACTTTTTGTTAAACGCTTGAAATTCTTCTAATTTTGAAGCATCTAAATGCGCCATAGAGCCGATAGTTGCCCAACGATAGGGATGTACTTTAAACATGTTTTTCTTTACCTCAGCAATCAAACTTCCATAAGGTTGATTGTCAACACGTAGTCGTTTTTCTTCTTTAACTACTTCGTTTTGAGTGTCAACACCAATTTGGTTAATTACAGGATGCATCAATCTTTCAGATTCCATCCACAAACCCAATTCAGTATTGTTTGAAGGAAAAACTTCAAAATAATACGTTCTATCTTCCGATGTGTTGGCATTGTTTGTTCCTCCGTTTGAAGTTACAATTTTAAACCATTCTCCACGTTTGATATTTTCGGTTCCTTCGAACAATAAATGTTCAAAAAAGTGAGCAAATCCAGTTCTGTCTGGACTTTCGTCTTTAGAACCTACGTGATACATAACTGAGGTGATTACAACTGGTGCAGATGGATCATTGTGTAAAATTACATGAAGACCATTTGGCAAATCGTACTCCTCAAAAGCGACCTTTTGGGCATGGGCTGTTCCTCCAAGCATAAGCATTGAAATTAAAGCGATTAGTGATTTTTTCATAAAAAAGTAATATTTTTTCGTTGATTATTTTGTTAGTAAACTAACATTAAATTTTGTTACACCAAAAGTAGTATTTTTTCTTTAATCTGCTAAAATTATTTGTTTGTGATAAAGGCTTGATTTTTACTGCCAAAACTTTTTTTAGGTTAGTGTTGTGCGTGAAAGAAATAGTACTATATTTGCAACCTTAAAAATTAATAAAACAATTTGTTATGTATGCAATCGTAGAGATAGCAGGGCAACAATTTAAAGTTAGCAAAGACCTAAAGGTTTACGTTCACCGTTTGACAAATGAAGAAGGATCTAAAGTATCTTTCGACAAAGTTTATTTGTTAGATGATAACGGTACAATCACAATAGGCGCCCCAGCTATAGAAGGTGCTTCAGTAGAAGCCAAAGTGTTACAACACTTAAAAGGTGATAAGGTAATCGTTTTCAAAAAGAAAAGAAGAAAAGGGTACAAGAAAAGAAACGGACACAGACAATACCTAACACAAATCGTGATTGAAAGTATATCTGCAACTGGCGCTCCAAAGAAATCAGCAGCTCCTAAAACTGAGAAAATTGTTGAAGAAAAAGAAGTTAAAGCTCCAAAAGCAAAAGCTTCCAAAGGTGATGATTTAATTATCATTGAAGGTATTGGTCCGAAAGCAGCTGAGGTTTTAGTTGCAGCAGGAATTGATACATTTGCAAAATTAGCTTCAACTGATGCATCTAAAGTAAAAGAAATTCTTGAAGATTCTTCAGCTAAAGTTTCTCATTTAGATCCAACTACTTGGGCACAACAAGCGCAATTAGCAGCAGATGGAAAAATGGATGAATTAAAAAAATTACAAGATGAATTAAACGGTGGTAAAGCTGTTTAATTAATTATAAACTATAAAAACTAAAACGTCATGGCTCACAAGAAAGGTGTCGGTAGTTCTAAAAATGGTAGAGAATCAGAATCAAAGCGTTTAGGCGTTAAGATTTATGGTGGTCAAGCTGCAATTGCAGGTAATATCATTGTTAGACAAAGAGGTTCAAAACACAATCCAGGTGCAAATGTTTACATTAGTAAAGATCACACGCTACACGCAAGAGTAGATGGAGTTGTTCAATTCCAAAAGAAAAAAGATAATAAATCATATGTTTCTATTCTTCCTTTTGAAGCATAAGAAAATAAATGTTATTAACTACAAAACCCGTTCATTGCTGAACGGGTTTTGTAGTTTATGGAATTATTATTTATGCAAATTTTCAATTTTTATGTGTTTTATTGTATCTGGGATTATACTTTTTAATTAACTCCTTTTCAGTACGATTGTATTCATTTACATCATCTATTCGAACATAATTCCATGACGTGAATTTTTTATCAGAATCTTTTCTGGTATGTTCTGCAACTCTAAGAAAACAATTCCATCCTTTACCAATATATACGATTTCTTTTTCGTCAAAAAGAAAATATATTCCGGAATAGTGACCGTCTAAAGTTTTACTGGTCTTATGTAACTCATCAATTTCTTTCATTTCAGGAATTTTAATGATTACTATTTTACAACAAAAAAACCCTTACATCACTGCAAGGGTTTAAATATCTAAAAATCTAACTTTCTAAACGGTCTAAGTCAGTCTAAGGAGTCTGATTAATACCTGTAATACTCTGGCTTAAATGGCCCTTGAACTTCTACACCAATATATTCCGCCTGGTCAGTTCTTAAAGTTTCCAATTCAACTCCTAATTTAGCTAAGTGTAACATTGCTACTTTTTCATCTAAATGTTTTGGCAACATATAAACGTCATTGTTGTATGCCGCACTGTTTTTCCACAATTCAATTTGAGCCAAAGTTTGGTTTGTGAATGAGTTACTCATTACAAAACTTGGATGCCCAGTTGCACAACCTAAGTTTACCAAACGACCTTCTGCTAAAATAAGGATATCTTTTCCAGCGATGGTATATTTATCAACTTGTGGTTTGATTTCAACTTTAGAAGCACCATGATTTCCGTTTAACCAAGCCATATCAATTTCGTTATCGAAGTGACCAATATTGCAAACGATAGTTTTATCTTTCATTTTTTCGAAATGAGAACCTAAAACGATGTCTTTATTTCCAGTTGTGGTGATGATGATATCAGCAGTTTCAATAACAGTGTTTAATTTTTTAACTTCAAAACCGTCCATTGCTGCTTGTAAAGCACAAATTGGATCAATTTCAGTAACAGTTACAATTGAACCAGCACCACGGAAAGAAGCCGCAGTTCCTTTTCCAACATCACCATATCCACAAACGATAACTCTTTTTCCAGCTAACATGATATCTGTAGCTCTACGAACAGCATCAACTGCCGATTCTTTACAACCGTATTTGTTATCAAATTTAGATTTAGTAACCGAATCGTTAACGTTGATTGCAGGCATTGGTAAAGTTCCGGCTTTTACTCTTTCGTACAAACGGTGAACTCCAGTTGTAGTTTCTTCGGATAATCCTTTGATACCAGCAACCAATTCTGGGAAACGGTCTATAACCATATTGGTCAAATCACCACCATCATCCAAAATCATGTTCAATGGTTTTCTGTCTTCACCAAAGAATAAAGTTTGCTCAATACACCAGTCAAAAGACTCTTCATCAAGACCTTTCCAAGCATAAACTTGAATTCCAGCAGCAGCAATTGCAGCAGCAGCTTGATCTTGAGTAGAGAAAATGTTACAAGATGACCAAGTAACTTCAGCACCAAGAGCAATTAAAGTTTCGATTAAAACTGCAGTTTGAATTGTCATGTGAAGACAACCCGCAATACGAGCACCTTTTAAAGGTTGTTCGTTTTTGTATTCTGCTCTAAGAGCCATTAAACCAGGCATTTCAGCTTCCGCCAATTCAATTTCTTTTCTTCCCCAAGCTGCAAGTGAAATATCTTTCACTTTAAAAGCTACATAAGGTAATGTTTGTGTACTCATCTATTATGTATATTTGTTTTTTTAATTTCGATGCAAAACTACATAATAAGATAGAATTAAAAAAGTGTTTTTTGCTTTTTTATGAATTGTTTAGCTACTTAATTTTCTGAAAAACAAAGAGATAATTTATTTTTTCAAATGCCATTACTTAAAATCATTGCATTAAACGATTGCACTCAATTGCTGGTTTGGAAAATAACTGAAACCTTTGACGAACTTTTTCAGAGCGTGGCCTTGAAAGCTATTTCTCTGGCAAGAGTAGAAAACATGAAATCGGAAGGACACCAAAAAGGATTTTTGAGCGTTCGACGATTGTTGATGGAAGCGGGTTATACCGATTTTGATTTGTATTATGATGAATTTGGAAAGCCGCATCTCAATGACGGAAAGGATATTTCAATTTCGCATTCGCATGGTTTTTCGGTAATTGTTTTAAGCGATGTCAATATTGGAGCCGATTTGGAAATCTTAAAAGACAAAACGCTCAAACTCGCACCACGATTTATGGATGTTTCCCATCTTGAAAATCTTAACAAAGAAGATGAATTGATAAAAGCAACTGTGGTTTGGGGAATTAAGGAAGCTGTTTTCAAACTTAAAAATGAAATCGGAATTAGTTTTAAAGACCATATTTTTGAAGATGATTTCATGTTGGCAGATAAAAAATGTACAGTCGAATTGCGAATAGAAAATAGAATTGAACGCTTTGATGTCGTTTTCGATTTCATTGAAGATTATGTTTTTGTTTGTGCTTTTGAAAAGAAATAATGAAAAAAATTTACCAAAACATCCTCGAAGCAAAGTCTGGTAAACAAGTGCTTCTCGCCATTCTTCTTGATCCTGATAAGTTGGATATGAATTCTATTGATACTCTCATTTCAAAAATCAATCAATCACCAGCAACACATATTTTTGTGGGTGGCAGTTCATTTAATGGCAATCATTTAGATGAAATTATTATTCGATTAAAATCAAAAATCAAATTACCAATTATTCTTTTCCCTGGAAATCCATCGCAAATTTCGGCGGAAGCGGATGGAATTTTGTTTCTCCAATTGCTTTCGGGACAAAATCCGGACTACTTAGTAGGACACCAAATTAATGCGGTTCCAATTCTGGAAAAAACCAAGTTGGAAATCATTTCCACGGGTTATATTTTAATTGAAAGCGGAAGTAAAACAGCGGTTGAAAGGGTAACCGAAACCAAGCCGTTAGCAAAAAATAATATCCAATACATCGCTCAAACCGCAAAAGCTGGCGAATTAATTGGCAACAAACTTATCTATCTCGAAGCCGGAAGCGGAGCACTGAATGCAGTTTCATCTGAAATTATAAAGACTGTTTCCAATAGAATTTCTGTTCCGTTGATTGTTGGTGGTGGCATTCGTTCCAAAATGCAAATCGAGGAGGCCTTTGCCGCAGGTGCCGATTTAGTAGTTATTGGCACTGCTTTTGAAAATGATTTAAACTTTTTTGATTAATGTTTGAATTCCTTTTTTCTCAATATAAAAACTATCCAACACGCGAAATCGTCTTGGAAATAACCGCCATTATTTTCGGATTACTGAGCGTATGGTATGCCAAAAAAGACAACATTTGGGTTTTCCCAACGGGAATTATCAGTACGGTAATTTATACGTATTTGCTTTGTAAATGGAATTTGCTTGGCGACATGATGATTAATTTTTATTATGCTGTGATGAGCGTTTACGGCTGGTATCATTGGACGAGAAAGAAAGGCGATGTGGTAGAATTTCCAATTTCGAAAATGGATACTTACGAAAAGAAAGTCTCGATTGTGCTTTTCATCGGAACTGTGGTTTTTGTTGTTGCAGTGTATACTTTTTTTGATAAATTTACCCACTGGACATCCTACGTTGATACATTTGTTACTGGAATTTTCTTTGTTGGAATGTGGTTGATGGCGCGACGGAAAATCGAGAATTGGATTTTATGGATTGTGGGCGACATCATTTCCATCCCAATGTATTTTGCCAAAGGATATTCGTTTACGAGTATTCAATATTTAATTTTTACAATTGTTGCCGTTTTTGGCTATTTAGAATGGAAGAAAACTTTACAACAAAAGATAGTTTAACAACACAA